>JAYUUH010000608.1:0-7268 GCA_043754745.1 Lysobacter sp. | reverse complement strand
GATGGCCGCAGCTGGCCAGTAGCGCTCGATGCCAGCGGCAACGGCGGCCTGACCGCGAACGTGAAGCTGCCGGCCAACACCGGCAACGCGCAGGGCCTCTGGGAACTGCAGGTGTTCGCCAACGCCGGCGGCATCCAGCGCGATGCGCGCACCGCGTTCGCGGTGGCCGCACCGACCGCGCGCCTCGACGGCGTATTCGCCTTCAACGCCCGCACCATGCGCATGGCGTTGCCGGTGCAGGCCGGTTCGGTGGGCCGCTACGAAGCCCGCGGCACGCTGTTCGCCACCGGCAGCGACGGCGTGATGCGCCCGGTCTCCGAAGCGCACAGCGCGGCGTGGATGAAGCGCGGCAAGGGCATGCTGGTGCTGCAGTTCGATCGCGCGCACCTGCCGCAGGGCTACGGCGCGCCGTTCGAAGTGCGTCAGCTGGAACTCAACGACCAGTCGCGCATGGCGCCGCTGGAAAGCCGCGAACGCGCGGGCATCGCACGCTGAGTTTCGTCGCATGATTGGACCGACAAGGGGCCGAAAGGCCCCTTGTCGTTGATGCATACGACCTGCTCGCGGATCAGCGAGCGACCATTCCGGTAGCGAAGGCCGGCACGCCAGACAACGCCTGATCCTCGATACGCGTCAAGGCACCACCAGCTCCCACGCGGAACGCCCCTACCGTCGTGTTGTTCAACACGTACAGGAAACGGCTATTGCGATCCAGCGCCATGTCGGTAGGACCGCTACCGGCCCCTGTGTCTGCCGCGACGGCACTGGCCAATGTCGCAGCGCCACCACTGCCTACGCGATACGTCGACAGATTGCCGCTGGCGGTATTGCTGACGTAGGCATAACGCCCGTCGCGGGTGATCACCACCCAGCATGCCGCGCTCTGCCCGCTCGGCACAGCCGCCGACACAACATCGACGCTGGCATCACCGTTGAGACGATAGGACGACAGCGTACTGGCGCCCGCCGCACCGCCCACCGCTTCGGAGACCAGCAGCTGATCGCGGCGCCCGAAAGCGAAGCCGAATGGCGTCGGCGAAGGCGATTCCTGGACCTTGGCTTGGCTCAACAAACCATCGCCATCCACGGTGAACGTCAACACACGGTTCGTCGCCTTCTCGGTCACCGCCAGCAGATCGCCGTCACGGTTGAATTCGACCTGAGCCGCAGCGGTGCCCGTGCCGCTGAGCGCACGGCGCGAGCCGGGAATCGGGGTCAGCGTGCCATAGATACTCTTCCGGAAACCTTGCACATTGTCGCTGCCGGCATTGAGCACATAGACCACATCATCCTCGATGGTGACGCTGACCGGCGTATTGCCGCCCGAAGCCTCGGTGTCGGTCCGATACAGATAATTGCCAACGGCAAGAAATACCGACACGCTGTTGCTGCCCGGGTTCACCGCAAGCAGCCAGCGACCGGAATCGCTCAGCGCCAGGGCGCCCTGGTTGCCGAGGCCACCACCCGTACCGGCACCACGGGTGGAAAAGTTGCGTTGCGCACCAAGGCTGCCATCGGCGAAGCGGTCGAACACCACGACTTCGTTATTGGCGACGTTGTTGGTCAGGGTATACACGGCGCCATCGAGGCCGTAGCCGGTCGCACCGGCGACGGGAATCGCGACCGCTGCCATTGTCAGCGCGGTGAGCAGGGAGAGGGACAGGCGTGAACTGCGATTGCGCGGGGTGTGCGTCATTGGAATCTCCATTCATTGCGAAGGTTCGGGGGAACCCGCATCCGATAGCGGGTGAACGCAGCTTCGGCCGCGGCCGCTCACGAAGTCCTCACGCAAAGTTCAAAAAAAAGTGACTTGACATGGCGGCGGTACAGGCAGGAGATAGACCTCGACACCGCAATCAATCCAAGAGCCCCGATGACAACCGACCGCAACCGCATCTTGGTGATCGAAGACGACCCGGACATCGGCGCCATGCTCTCGCTGAATCTGCGCGCGGACGGCTTCGACGTTGCCATCGAAACCAGCGGCGAAGCTGGACTGCTCTGGCTGCAGCACGAAGAACCCCAGTTGCTGGTGCTTGATCTCATGCTCCCCGGCATTGATGGCCTGCAGGTCTGCCGTAAAGTACGCGAGCGCCAGGGATACGTGCCAATCATCATCCTCAGCGCGAAATCCAGCGAAACTCACCGCGTCCTGGGACTTGAACTGGGTGCCGACGACTACCTGACCAAACCGTTCTCAACCGCCGAGCTGATCGCACGCATCCACGCCGTGCTGCGTCGTATGAAAGCCGCAGAAGCGCTGGGCGAAACGCGCGCCGGCGTCATCCGCCACGGCGCACTGAGCATCGACCCGGTCGCGCGCGAAGTCAGACTGGGCGAACGAACCGTCGTGCTGACCAGCAAAGAGTTCGATCTGTTGGCGTTCTTCGCTCGCAACGCCGGCCGCGCCTATCGGCGGATGGAACTGCTGGACCAGGTCTGGGGGCACAGCCATGACGGCTACGAGCACACCGTCAACTCGCATATCAATCGGCTACGGGCGAAGATCGAGCAAGATCCAGCAAACCCGACCTGCATCCTCACCGTCTGGGGCGTGGGCTACAAATTCGCGTCTCCCGCAGACTTGCCACGGAGCGCATCATGAATGCGCGATCGCTTTACGCGCGCATCGCTGTAGTGTTCGCCGGCATCGTGCTGGCCCTCGGCGCCACTCTCGGCTGGCTGGGCTATGACGCCGCGAAACAGCATCAGCACGAAGTTTTGCAGCGGGTGAATCTGGGGCTGGCGCAGCACATCGCCCGACAGCCGTTGCTGGTGGCGGATCCACGCAACACGCAGCGCCTGTTCGACCAATTGATGGCGGTGAACCCTAATATCGAGGTCTATCTGCTCGACCCGCAGGGCCAAGTGCTTCAGGCATCGCCGCAACCGCTCGCCCTGCCCCGAACGGGGGTTACCCTCGATCCTGTGCACCGCCTGCTCAATGGCGCGAAACTGCCGGTCACCGGCGACAATCCACGGCATGCCGAAGGCCGCGAGATTTTCAGCGTCGCACCGATCGAAACCGCGGATGGCGTGATCGGCTACGTCTACATCATCCTGCTCAACGACATGTACCGCGCGATGGTGGCCGAAGCCTGGCAGGGCTATGCGCTGCGCAGCGGCGCCGGCATCGCGGCAGTCGCGATACTGGCGGCGATACTCGCCGGGCTGGCAGCGTTCGCGGCGATTACTCGCCGGCTTGAGCGCACCATCCGCGATGTCGAAGCCTTCGCCAGCCCTCCGGGCAATGAAACTTCGCATGCTGGCTTGGCGATGAACCTGCACCGCGGCGACGAAATCGAGCGTCTGCGCACCGCCTTCGCCAGCTTGCGCGAGCGCCTGAACGCACAGATGGCGGAATTGAAGCGACAGGACGAATTGCGACGCGATCTGGTGGCGAACGTCTCGCACGATCTGCGTACGCCGCTGACCTCAATGCAGGGCTATCTCGAAGCCCTCGCGCGCATGGACGATGGCCTGGACGCGGAGGAACGCAAACGCTATCTGGATGTCGCCGTGCGCCAGAGCCATCGCGTATCGCGACTTGCCCAGCAGTTGTTCGAGCTGGCCCAGCTTGAGTGCGAAGAAACCCAGCCGCAGCCGGAACTCTTCTCGGTCTCGGAACTGGTGCAGGACATCGCCCAGAAGTTCGCTCTGGTCGCCCAGCGCAAATCGATCCATCTGCACACCGAGATCGACACTGGCCCACTGTCGGTGCAGGGTGATATCAGCATGATCGAGCGCGTTATCGGCAACCTTGTGGACAACGCGATCCGGCATACGCCAGAAGGCGGGGATATCAATCTGGTCGCGCGGGCGCGCAGCCGTGGCATCGAAGTGCGCATCGACGACACCGGGCAAGGCATTTCGGAAGATCAGCTGCCCGGCCTGCTGGTGCGAGGCTCGCCAATTCGCAGAATGGCCACGCAGCGCGGTGGCGGGCTGGGCCTGCTGATCGCCAACCGCATCCTCCACCTGCACGGCAGTGCCATCCAGGCCGCAAGCCGGTTGGGCGAAGGCACCAGCATCAGTTTCGTATTGCCCGCCAGCCAGGCGGCCTGAGCCACGCCCGCTGGTCAGTCGTTCGCAACGCCATGCGGCACATGCCCAGCGGCCACATGTTCACGCGCAGAATCGATATTGTGCGGCGAATCGTCGAAGAAGATATCGGCGCCAAACGCCTTCAGGAACGGACCTTTCGCGCGGCCGCCGAGGAACAGCGCCTCGTCCAGACGGATGCCCCACTTGCGCAGGGTGCGGATCACGCGCTCGTGCGCCGGCGCCGAACGCGCAGTGACCAATGCGGTGCGGATCGGGCATTGCTCGACCGGATACGCCGCCTGCAGCCGATGCAGCGCATCCAGAAAGACTCGGAACGGGCCGCCGGACAGTGGTTCGTGCGCATGCTCACGCTCATGGCGCGAAAACGCATCCAGCCCGCCCTCCCGTGATATGCGCTCGCTTTGATCGTCGAACAGCACAGCATCGCCGTCGAAGGCGATGCGGATTTGCTCGCGGGCGCCCGCATCGTGCGCGGGCATGACCGCCTGCGACGGCAGCAACGTGGCCGCGGCGATGCCGTGCTCCAGCGCGCGACGCACCGATTCGGCATCGGCCGACAGGAACAGATGCGCACCGAACGGCTTGATGTAGGGCCAGGTCGGCGCACCGGAGGTGAAGGTCGCGCGGCGGATATCGAGACCGTGATGCTGGATCGAATTGAATACGCGCAGTCCGGTGTCCGACGAGTTGCGCGACAGCAGGATCACCTCGACGTGCGGCACGCCCGCCGGCGCATCCGCGTTCAGGGCCAGGAGTTTGCGCACCAGCGGAAACGCGATGCCCGGCGGCAGCACCTCGTCTTCGCGGCCGCGCTGGTAGGTCGCGAACGCATCGACGCCTTCGCGCTCGAAGAGCGTGTGGCTTTCCTCCAGGTCGAACAATGCCCGCGAGGAGATGGCGATGACGAGGGGCTGGGCGATGTCCGGGTTTTGCATGATGTCAGTATGGATGGATACGGTCTCATCGGCAGCGAAGGCCGTCCCGGACTCGATCGGCCAGCCGGATCGATCACCCGGTCGGCGAGCGCTTTCAACCCGCCAGATGCCGCGCCTGGCGCGACGGCGTGGCGCTTTTCCTGCGCGGCACGGGCACCGGACGCGGAGCGTCTTCTTCCTCGAACGCCAGCCGCGAGCGATGGCCCTGACTGCGGAAATCGTCGATCAGCGCACGGTTCGCGATGCCGGCCTCCACCCCGCCATCGGCGACTAGGAACGCCTGCAGGGCGTGCACTAGCCGCTCGTGCGCGATCGCGTGAGTCTGCCCGGTCCGGGCGTACAGCCAGTCGCTGAAGGCCAGGAAACGGCGGAACGGGGCATCGCCGAGCAGCAGCGGCAAGGTGCGCGGCAAGCGCCCGGAATTCGCCACCATGTCCCAGTAGCGCGAGAACCGCGACAGGCGCTGCATCGTCGCGAAATCGATCGCGTCGGTGCTGAGGATGTTGTAGGGCGGATCGGGATTGAACCTGAGGTCGTGCGCTTCGGTATGCCTTGCGACCGGCGCGCCCCGCAGGCGTTTGAGGATGCCGAACTGGATCTCGTGCGGCCCCAGCGCGACCAGCGCATCGAACCCGCGCGCGAAACTCTCGACGCTTTCGCCCGGTAGGCCCGCGATCAGATCGACATGCAGGTGCGCGCGCGAGTGCTCGCGCAGCCAGCGCAGATTGGCCGCCGCCTTCTCGTCGTTCTGGCGTCGCGAAATCCGGGTCTGCACCTCGGGATTGAAGGTCTGGATGCCGATCTCGAACTGCAGCGTCCCCTCGGGGAACCTCGCGATGCCGTCCTTGAGCCGATCCGGCAGGTGATCCGGAATCAGTTCGAAATGCACGAACAGCGGATCGGCGGGTGCGGCCTCGATCTTCTTCAGAAAGAAGTCGAGGATCGCGAGCGAAGTGTCGACCTTCAGATTGAACGTGCGATCGACGAATTTGAACTGGCGCACGCCGCGCGCGTACAGCGTTTCCAGTGCGTCGAGGAAACGTGTCAGTTCGAACGGCCAGGCAGTCTTGTCCAGCGACGAGAGGCAGAACTCGCATTTGAAGGGGCAACCGCGCGACGCCTCGACGTAGAGATGCCGTTGGCGCACGTCCTCGTCGGTGTATTCGGCATACGGCAGCGCCAGATCCTTCAGGTCGGCCTGCACGCCGGGAATGATCCGCCCCGGCGGCGCATCGCCGCGCAGCAGCCGCTCGACCAGCCATGCGAACGTCACGTCGCCCCATCCGGTGATGACGTAATCGGCCAGCGCGCAGATCCTCTGCCGGTCGGACTCGTAGCTGACCTCCGGACCGCCGAGCACGATGACGAGTTCCGGCGCCACGACCTTCAACTGGGCGACGAGCCGCGTGCTTTCCTCGACGTTCCAGATGTAGACGCCCAATCCGAGGATGCGCGGGCGGCTGGCGAGGATCTTCTCGACGATTTCTTCGGTTTTCTGGCCGATCACGAATTCGGCGATCGCGGAGCGCGCGTGCAGATCGCCGAGGTTCGCGCGCAGATAGCGCAGCCCGAGGGAGGCATGCGAATAGCGCGCATTGAGGGTGGAAAGCAGGATATCGGCCATGGGCGGAGTATATCGCTCGCGCGGTAAAACAGGCCGGCAGTCCCGGCAAGGCATGACCTCTGGAAGCGATCGCGCCAGCATCGCGCACCCGGTTCGATGTCCGACGGAATGCGCTTCGCGGACGCCGCCTTGCGGAGGGTGGAACGGCAGGATTCGCCTCGTGGTTCCAGCGATCCCGAAGGCCTCACGTCATGAACTGTTCGCTCAGGATCCGCTCTTCCAGATTGTGCTCGGGATCGAACAACAGCGTGACCGTGCGGTCGCGCGATTCGCGGATCGCCACCTCCACCACATCGCGGACTTCGTGCGAATCGGCGGTGGCGCTGACCGGGCGCTTGAAGGTATCGAGCACGCGGAAGCGCACTTCGGTATCGGCCTTGAGCAGCGCGCCGCGCCAGCGCCGCGGACGGAACGGCGCGATCGGCGTGAGCGCGACCACGCCGCTGCCCAGCGGCAGGATCGGGCCGCCAGCCGAAAAGTTGTAGGCGGTGCTGCCGGCGGGTGTCGCCACCATTACGCCGTCGCAGATGAGTTCGTCGACGCGGGTCTGGCCGCTAAGTTCGATCGCGATGTGAGCGGCCTGGCGGGTCTGACGCAGCAACGACACTTCGTTGTAGGCCAGCGACGTGACGCTGGCGCCGGAT
>JAYUUH010000607.1:0-7272 GCA_043754745.1 Lysobacter sp. | reverse complement strand
CAGCAGATCGCCGCGCTTGAAGCGCAGATCCAGGAGGCCGTCGGCAGCACCGCCGCCGATGTCGCCAAGCTGCAGTCGGAGTCGGAATCCAACAAGGCGGCATTGCTGCGCGAAACCCAGCGCATCGACGCCCACATCCTCAATCTCGAGGAACTGGTCGCCCAGTTCCGCCCGCCGGCGACGTGACCGCCGTCGTTCTGTCGTTTCTTTCGTGATCCGTCCGTCTTTAGGAGTGCCTCATGGCCATCAAACTCACCCCGTTCGCCAAGCTGCTGATCGGCGCGATCGTCCTGGTCGGCAGCGGCTCGGTGCTGTGGAATCTGTACAAGAACCGCAAGGCCGACGGCGGCGATGAAGGCGCCGTAGCCACCGCGCAGACCGACGGCGGCAAACCGGTCGCGGCCGGCAGCAACGCAGGCAAGGGCGATGGCCCGCTGGGTTCGTCCGGCAACCCGCTGAAGGTCAGCATCGTCAGCTTCCACGGTTACGCGCCGGCGCTGGTCGCCAACGGCCAGAGCCTGAAGACGCAGCCGGGCTCGCTGTTCGACAAGGAAGGCCTGGACGTCGAGTTCGTGATCCAGGACGACATCCCGACCCTCTCCACCATCTTCGAAGCCGGCACCGCGCAGTGCGTGTGGCGCACCTCCGATTTCTGGGCGCAGGAGCAGCCGAACCTCCGCAATAGCGGCCACGACGCCAGGGCGGTGATGATCGTCGACAACACCCGCGGCGCCGACGCCATCATCGCCAGGGACCCGTCGATCCGCAGCGTCGAAGACCTGGCCGGCAAGAAGCTCGCGCTGCTGCAGTTCACGCCGTCGCACGGCATGTCGATCGACGCGATCGACAACTCATCGCTGTCGGCGCGCAAGAAGCAGACCGTCGAATACGTTTACATCGCCGCCGAAGACGGCCTCGCCGGCGTGCGCGCCGCGCTCGAATCCGGTAGCGTCGACGCTGCAGCGCTGTGGGACCCGGACCTGTCGCTCGCGGTGCGCGCGACCAGGGGCCACGTGGTGTATTCGACGAAAACCGCATCCAACCTCATCTTCGACGTGATCGTCTGCGACCAGCGCGTGCTCAACGATCCGCAGAGCCGCGAGGCGGTGCAGAAACTCGTCAACGGCTGGATGAAGGGCGTGGACGCGGCGAAGGCCAACCCGGACCAGGCGGTCGACGCGCTGGTGAAGACCGAGGAATTCTTCACCCTGCTGGCGAAGGACGAAGGCAAGTCGTTCGTGAAGAGCCTGTTCGACAACCTGCTGTGGACCGGCGTCGCCGACAATGCGCGCATCCTCGGCATGTCCGGCGGCACCAATCACTACGAGCGCGTGTACCAGCGCTTCGACCAGATCTACCGCGCGGCCGGCGCGCTGGCCAACCCGAAGTCGCCGGTCATCGCGCCGCAGGACAGCTTCGACACCAGCTTCATCCGCAAGCTCTACGACGCCAGCACCTCGGCACAGGTCGAAGCGAAGAAGGTCGAGACCTACACCGCCATCGAGCGCGAGGAAGCGGTGCAGGCGCCGGCCACGGTGACCAAGCCGGTGACCGTGAATTTCGGCAGCGGCCAGTCGGTGCTGACCAAACGCGCCGAGAAGATCATCGATACCGACATGGTGCCGTTCATCGAGAACAACGGCAGTGCGTATTTCGAGATCAGCGGCAACACCGACAGTACCGGCAATCTTGTGGTCAACAATCGCCTGTCGCAGGCGCGCGCCGAAGCGGTGGTCGACTACCTCAGCAAGCAGTGGGAGTTCCCGCGCGAGCGCTTCAAGATCGTCGGCAACGGCCCTAACAAACCGCTGTGCGACGAGAACAATCCCGGTTCCGAAGGCGTGGATCTCGATGCCTGCCGCGAAATGAACCGCTCGACCCGCATCGCGGTGTTCGGGGCGCGTCCGTAATGGCCAACGGCTGGAACCCGTATGCCGCCCTGCCCGGCGGGCTGCGGCGGCAGCTGGGCATCGCCGGCGTCGCCGCGGTGGTGCTGCTGTGGTTCGGGCTGAGCGCCAGCGGCTGGATCAGCGCCAACAAGCTGCCGTCGCCTGTCTCGGTGGCGAAGGCCTTGGCGTATCTGACATGGAGCGACGGCAAGAGCCTGCTGTTCAACGCGACGCTGTGGTCGGTCGGTCGCGTCGCGGCGGCCGGCGTGCTGGTGGTGGTGGTCGGCGTGCCGCTGGGCATCTTCATGGGCGCGTCGCCGAAATTGAACGCGCTGCTGTCGCCGCTGATCGACCCGTTCCGCTCGGCGCCGGTGGTCGCGCTGTTGCCGATCCTGGTGATGTGGCTGGGCATCGGCGAAACCATGAAAGTCACGTTCCTGTTCCTCGGCGCGGTGGTCTATCTGGTGCCGATGGTGCGCGACGCCATCCAGGCGGTGCCGCAGAGCTACTGGACCGGCGCGCGCGATCTCGGCGCCACGCCCTGGGAATGCATCCGCCACGCGGTGGTGCCGATCGCGATGCCGCGCATCGCCGACGCCATCATCGTCAGCGTCTCGGTGATGTGGACCTACATCACCGTCGCCGAATACGTGAACGCCAAGGTCGGCCTCGGCCAGCTGATCCAGAATGCGCGCCGCTTCAGCGCGATGGATCAGGTGTTCGCCGGGATCGCGGTGATCATCGCGCTGGCGCTGATCACCTATCAACTGATGCGTGCGGTCAAAGCCCGCCTGTACCCGTGGGAGACGCAAGCATGAGCGCCACTGCAGCGCCCGCGACGCCCGCGGTCATCGCCCTTGATCGCATCGTCCAGGAATATCCGCGTCCCGAAGGCGGCGTGAACCGGGTCGTCGACGACCTCAGCCTGCGTTTTACCGGTCCCAGCATCAACATGCTGCTCGGCCCCTCGGGCTGCGGCAAAAGCACGCTGCTCTACATGATGGGCGGCGTGCGTCCGCAGAACACCAACATGCCCACCAGCGGCACGATCAGTATCGACGGCGCGCCCTGCACCGACGCGCACGACGATGCGGTGATGGTGTTCCAGCGCTACGCCAACCGTCCAGATCTCACCGTCTACGACAACGTGGCGTTTCCGTTCCGGCTGAAGCTGTGGCGCGAGCGCATTCCGTCCGCGGAGCGTCACGACAAGGTCATGCACATGCTCGAAGCGGTGGGCCTGGCCGACAAAGCCAAGCTGCGCCCGAGCCAGCTGTCCGGCGGCCAGAACCAGCGCATCGCGCTGGCGCGCTCGCTGATGCTGCGTCCGCGCATCCTGCTGATGGACGAACCCTTCGGCGCGCTCGACGCGCAGACCCGCGAGGAAATGCAGAAACTGCTGGTCAAGCTTTACCACGAATATCCCTGCCTGATCGTGTTCGTCACCCACGACGTGACCGAGGCCTTGTTGTTGGGCGATCGCGTGGTGGTGTTGTCGACCCAGCCGGCGCGGATCGCCGACGATTTCGAGATCGCCACCCCCAAGCCGCGCGACAGCGGCTGGCTGCGCATGCCCGAGGCGGCGGCGCTGGAGCAGCGCATCCTCAGCCGCCTGCACCAGGCCGCCGGCAAGGGCAATGTGCGCGTGACGGTGTGATGCGACGTCTGATGCGAGCACGATTTATGCGAGGGCGGCCACCGGCATGAAAGAAGCCCCGAAGCCCGTAAGCTATCTGCGCGCCTGGCTCACCAGCCAGGCCAACATGATGACCGTGCTCGGCGGCGGCCTGGTGGCGACGATCGCGTCGATCCCGGCCGGCGGCGTCGGCGCGCTCGGCGCGCTGGTGGTGCTAGGCGCGGTGCAGGTGCTGGCTGCGCTGGTGATTCCCGATCTGTCCACGTTCCGCAGCAAGGTCGACCGCAACGCGCGTCGCGCCGCCATCGATCAGCGCCGCGCGCAGTTGCAGCAGGAGCTGTTCCAGTTGCACGGCGGCCTGGAGCGCGTGTCCGGCATGGCGATGTGGCAGAAGTACCAGGCCGTCGTCGAGCGCGCGACGGTGCTGTACCGCATCGCCGGTGAGGCGCAGAGCCAGCTGTCCTACGACGACGCCGAGCGCGTCGACAAGGCCTCCGTCGATTATCTGGCGCTGTGGCTGGCCGAAGCGACGATCAAGGACCGGCTGCGCAGCGGCGAAGAAGCCACCGTCGACCGACGGCTGCTCGAAACGGAAAGAGCGCTGTCCGAAGTCGATGTCTTCGACCCGCGCTACCGTCATTTGAAGATGGCGCGCGACGATTATCTTGCGATCAAGCTGCGCCACGACGGTCTGGCCGCGCGGCAGATGTCGATCGAGGCCGCGCTGGTGTCGCTGCCCGACCAAGTCGAGGAGATCTACCAGATGGTCGTCGCCAGCCCGTATTCCAGCGTGCTCGGTTCCAAGCTCGGCGAGTCGCTGTCGCGGCTGCAGCTGGAGGAGGACATCGAGCTGGAGCTGTCGCAGAACGATCTCGACAGCCACTATTTCCAGACCGGCGCGGCCGCCGCCAACAAACAAGCCAAGGCCGCGAAACAATCCGCCCGTACGATGCAATGATCATCGCGCGATGATCCAATTTTCCAGGAGCCCCTCATGAGCCTCAATCTCTTCACACGCCTCGGCAATCTCGTCCGCGGATTCATGTCGCTGTTCGTCAGCGGCATCGAACAGCAGCATCCGGAGATCGCCTACGAAAACGCGATCAACACCATGATCGAGAAGTACAACAAGCTCAAGAACGCCACCGCCGGGCTGATCCGCCTGCGCGAGGACGCCGCCGACCGCCTGCAGAAAGCGCAGGCTCAGCAGCACGAGTTGAGCGCCATGCTGGAACAGGCGATGGCCGAAGGCCAGGACGACATCGCGGTCGAGCTGATCGAGCGCAAGGACGCGGTCGACGCGGAAATCGCTTCGCTGCAGGCCGAAATGGAAGCTGCCGAAAAAGACGTCGGCACCGCCAAGACCGCGCTGACCGAAGTGAAGGGCGAGATCGCCAAGCTCAAGACCGAGAAGGACCGCATGCTCGCCAAGATGCAGAGCGCGCAGGCGCGGACCCGGATCAACGACCAGCTCGAAGGTCTCTCGGTCGATGCCGAGCTGCGCGCGCTGGAGAACGTCCGCACCGGCATCAAGGACACCATCGCCAAGGCCAAGCTGGGCGACGAACTGCGCGAGTCCGATCTCGACGTGCGCCTGAAATCGCTGCGCACCAACAGCAGCAAGGCGAGCGCGCGCAACAAGCTCGAAGCGCTGAAGAAAGAGCGTGCGGGCCAGACCGGCGCGGATCGGACGATCTGATCAGCTTTTGATTTAAAGCCCTTCCCTTCAAGGGGAGGGTTTGGGAGGGGATGGGGGCCACGCGTGCGTACTTGCGTGCCTTGCCGATTCAGTCAACCCATCCCCACCCCGGCCCTCCGCTTGAAGGGGAGGGAGACAAGCACTGGCTTGCGCTGCTGCGCGCATCAATGGACACACCATGACCACCCTCAACAGCGTCGCACTTCCGCCCTGGGCCGACGAACTCAAGCGTCGCTATCTCGCCGGTGAGGCGGGGCTGTTCGTGGTCCACGGCAACGTCCACGACGCCATCGCCCATGACGGCAAGCTGCTGCCCTTCGTCGAATTCCTGCACACCGTCGTGCTGGCCGCCAAGCCGCAGCGTTACGAACTCGCGCTGCGCCACGCCGGCATCAAGCAACACGGCGCCAACGGCAAGGTGCTCGAGCTCGGCGAAACGCTGCTGGAAAACATCGGTCACCTGGAAACGCGGATGCGCGCCGGCGACGGCGTGGCGCTGGTGCTGCCGCACGCCGGCGATCTGGTGCCTAACGCCGAAACCACCTTCCTCAGCACCGACGAACGCGGGCTGCTGGAAATTCTTCACGACTGGTCGCTCAGCGGCCTGCTGCTGCAGCGCAACCACATCGTCGTGCTGATCTGCGCGTCGCTGTCGGAACTGCATCCCTCGCTCAATACCAATCCGCGCATCGCCGCGATCGAAGTGCCGTTCCCGGATGAGCCCGCGCGCGCGCGGCTGGTCGCGCAGTCCGCGCCGCACATGTCGCCGGAACAGCAGGCGCTGGTGGCCAAGCACACCGCGGGCCTGCGCCTGCTGGAGATCGACAGCATCGTCGCCGAACGTCCCGCCGCGGGTCTGTCGGAAGAAGAGCGCAAGACGCTTGCGCTGCAGCTGCTGGGCAATGCGCCCGACGCGCAGCAGCGCGCCGAGATGTACGCCGGCGTGACCGCAGGCAAGACCCGCGAGGAAATCGCGTTCCTGATTCTTGGTCGCGCGACCACGCCCGCCGAACAGAAGGACGACCCGGTCGACGCGATGCTGCGCATCATTAACACCCGCAAGCGCGAGATCATCCAGCGCTCCTGCGGCGACCTGATTGAATTCCTCGATCCGAGCTACGGTCTCGATGCGGTCGGCGGTTACGACCAGATCAAGCAGGAGCTGATGAAGATCGCGGCGACCATCAAGACCGGCGACCGCCGGCTCGCGCCGATGGGCCTGCTCGCGGTTGGGCCGATGGGCGTCGGCAAGACGTTCGTCATCAAGGCGTTCCTGAAGGAAGCCGGATTGCCGGGCGTGGTACTCAAGAACTTCCGCTCGAAGTGGGTGGGTTCGACCGAATCCAACCTCGAACGCGTGCTCAAGATCATCCGCGCCATGAGTCCGATCGCGCTGGTCATCGACGAGGGCGACCGCAGCTTCGGCAGCGGCGAAGGCGGCGACACCGACGGCGGCACGTCGTCGCGGGTCATCGCGCGGATCAAGGATTTCATGTCCGACACCGACAACCGCGGCCACGTGCTGACCATCCTGATGACCAATCGTCCCGACAAGCTCGATGTCGACATCAAGCGTCCGGGTCGCCTCGACCGCAAGATTCCGTTCTTCTACGCCGACAACGGCGCCGATCGCATGCACGTGGTGCGCGCGATCCTCAAACGCGGCGGTGCGCCGCTGCCGGCCGATGCCGATGCCGCGTTGATCGAGGCGTTGGACCCGCTCGACGGTTATTCCAATGCCGACCTGGAAGCGATCGCGCTGCTGGCGCTGGATCTGGCGCGCGAAGACGCTGCCGCTGCGGCGGACGGCGGCGGCGACATCGTCGGCAACGGCCTGACCGCGGACCATCTGCGCCGCGCCATCGCCGACTTCATCCCGCCGCAGCACACCGACACCATCCAGCTGATGGAGCTACTGGCGGTGCAGGAATCCTCGCGGCGCAGTCTGTTGCCGGAACGCTTCGCGAAGCTCGCGCCGGCCGAGGTGTCGCAGTTGATCGCGGAGTTGAAGCGTCGTTTGCGGATGTAGCGCGGCTTTGTAGAGCGGG
>JAYUUH010000606.1:0-2474 GCA_043754745.1 Lysobacter sp. | reverse complement strand
GGGCCGAACGCGCGCAGGCCGTCGACGACGATGCGTGCTGCCGACGCGCCCTTCTGAAACAGCGACGCCCCGCAATGCGGGGCGTCGCGTCGTCCATGTCGGCGCGGAGCGGTCGCGCCGGCACCCCTCAACCGCCACGCATCAGAAGGTGATGCTCCAGCTGTTGATGTAGCCGGTATCGCCGTTCGCATTGTCGTTCACGCGCAGATTCCAGGTGCCGTTCAAGGCTTCCGAGGACATGTTCACGCTGAAGGTCTGCACGATGTTGTCGGCGCTGCCGCCGGTGCGGTTGTGCAGCACATACACGCTGCCGTCCGGCGCGACCAGATCCGCCTTCAGGTCGCCCTTGTAGGTATGCACGATGTTCACCGCGACCGGGGTCGTCGCCGAACCGTTGCCGCTGCGACCGGACACCGTGATCGGGCTGTTGACCGTGGCGTTGTCGTTGATCGTGTAGTCGGTGGCGTTGGTGTAGGTCTGCGAGCCGCCGCCGCCAGTGGAATAGCTGCCCACCAGGCTTACGCCGGAGAACGTCGCATACGCCTTCAGACGCACGAAGTACGTGCCGGCGGTCGGCGTCGCGAACGTGCAGGTTTCGGCATTGCCGCCGGTGTAGGGACGGCAGTCGTACACGGTGTCGGTCGGCGCGCTGCCGAGCTTCACGTACATGTCCACATCACCCGTACCGCCGGAAGTCGTGAATGTCAGGTTGCTGGCGCCCGCGGGCACCACCAGCGTGTAATCCAGCGAATTGCCGGTGGTCGCGGTGAGGCCGGTGACCGGCACCCCGTTGACCAGAGCCGTGCCGCCGCCACCCGCCGTCACCGTGACCGCGCTGGACGTGGCGTTGGTGGCGCCGCCGTTGTCGGTCACGGTGAGGGTCACCGTGTAGGTACCGGCCGCGGCATAGGTCTTGCTCGGGTTGGTCGCGGTGGACGTGGTGCCGTCGCCGAAGTTCCAGCTGCGCGACGCGATGGTGCCGTCGCTGTCGGTGGAGGTATCGGTGAAGTTCGCGGTCAGCGCGCTGGTGGTGAACGTGAAGTTCGCGACCGGCGGGACGTTGGCGGGCGGCGTACCGGTGAAGTCCTGACCGGTGACGTTGGCGCTGCTGACGGTAACGCTGCGGTTGACCGGCGAGAACGTGTAACCGCTCAACGACGGGGTCAGCGTGTAGGTGCCGTTGGCCAGGCCGGACAGCGTGTACGCGCCGCTGGCGTTGGTCGTGGCGCTGGTGCTGCCGTTGCTGACGCTGACGCCGCTGATGCCCGCGCCGCCACCGGTGGTGACGGTGCCGGAGATCGAGTACGTGGTCGCGCCGGTGCAGGCCGGGAACTTGAAGTCGGTGATGCGGGTCTGCCAGCTGCCGGCCGGACGGTACATGCCGACGAACCAGAACGTGCAGTCGTCGACCGGGTCCACGGTCATCTGGTAGTAGTCGCCCCAGCGGCCGGAGGTTTCGACGGCGGCGCCGACGGCGACTTCATTTTCGCCCAGCGACATCACGCCGGCCGGATCGGCTGCGGTGCGGCCGGTGTAACCCAGAGTGGGGAACTTGGTCGGCGCGGTCGTCTTGGTGACGTTGTAGCCCAGACCGATGTTGCCGAACTTGTCCATCGCCGCGGTGCCCATCAGATGATGGGTGCTGCTGTCGCCCGGGCTGAACGTGCCTTCCTGATGCAGCGTCCAGGCGCCGGCGCCGACGCGGCGCAGTTCGAACCAGCGGATGCCGGAGTCGACCACGGTGCCGGTGCGGGCGGGATCCTGGTTTGTCGCCAGCGTACCGACGATCGCTTCGTGCGTGCCCAGATTGCGGTACACAAGCTGGTTGAGCAGCACTTCGCGGATCGGGTCGAGGCGCGAGGTGGAACCCGGCTGCGGTACGGTGGCGAAGGTCGAGTAGTCGCGGAACCAGGTGTTGAACTCGGTGACCGCGATCCGCGGCAGCGTGGTGATGCCGCTGTTCGCAGGCGTGTTCCAGTCGATGTTCAGCTCGTACAGCTCGATGAAATCCT
This sequence comes from Lysobacter sp., assembly GCA_043754745.1. Taxonomy (GTDB): domain Bacteria; phylum Pseudomonadota; class Gammaproteobacteria; order Xanthomonadales; family Xanthomonadaceae; genus Lysobacter_I. The sequence continues at coordinate 462 of JAYUUH010000606.1, read as the reverse complement.
GCGTACCGCTGGCGCCGGCGCCCGCATGCGCTTCGTCGTCGTTATGGCGGGCAAGGATCTGCTTGCGGCCCGCAGGCGCTGCGGTGCTGCCGTAGAAGGTGCTCGGAGTCATGATCTGGAACCCGTAACCCGACAGATTCGCCACGCTGCTGAAGCGCTGCGCCGCGCGCGCGGTGGCGCCGGTCAGCATGTTCGCGCGGTCGAACGCATAGATTTCGGTCCCGGCCTGGCTGCCCTCGTTGGTGCCGCAGACATAGGCGTCGTTCCATACGCCGCAATGCGGGTAATCCGGCAGCACCGGCGTCGCATAACGGTAGAACCACCAGCCGCCGCTCACCGGGTCGGAGGTCTTCGACACGAAGGTGCACAGACCGGTGTCGTCCATGCTCAGCATGAACCAGCGGCCGGCCTGGCGATCGTAGTGGATCAACGGGTCGCCGCGGTCGGTGGTGCAGGAGTTGC
>JAYUUH010000605.1:0-2476 GCA_043754745.1 Lysobacter sp. | reverse complement strand
CTGCATCTTCGTTTCGCACTCGAGGTGCGCGCGCTGGGCAAGCCGATGGTGATCGCCGTCAACATGATGGACGCTGCCCGACGCCGCAGCATCGAGATCGATCTGCAGGCGCTGCAGCGCGAACTGGGCGTACCGGTGGTCGAGACTGTGGCGGTGCGCCGCGACGGCGGCAAGGCGCTGCTCGCCCAGTTGGACGCGATGACCGACCGGTTGCATCCGCCCGAGCGGCGCGAATCGGACGATCCGCATTCGGACATGTACGTCGAGCTGCACGCCGAAACCCGGCGCCTGCTGGAACTGGCCGTGCGCATGCCCACCCGCACCGCGCGCGTGGACGATGCGCTGGACCGCTGGCTGCTGCATCCGGTCGTCGGGCTGGTCACGCTCGCGGCGGTGATGTTTCTGATCTTCCAGGCGGTGTACGCCTGGGCCGCGCCGCTGATGGAAAGCATCGACGCCGGCACCGTCTGGCTGGGCGATGCGCTGGGCGCGCGCATGCCCGAGGGGCCGCTGAAAAGCCTGATGGTGGACGGCATTGTCGCCGGCCTCGGCGGCGTGGTGATTTTCCTGCCGCAGATCCTGATCCTGTTCGCTTTCATCCTCGCGTTGGAAGAATCCGGTTATCTGCCGCGCGCGGCGTTCCTGCTCGATCGCCTGATGTTCAAGGCCGGTTTGTCCGGGCGCAGCTTCATTCCGCTGCTGTCGAGCTTCGCCTGCGCGGTGCCCGGCATCATGGCCACCCGCAGCATCCAGGATCCGCGCGACCGGCTGGCCACGATCCTCGTCGCGCCGCTGATGACCTGCTCGGCGCGGCTGCCGGTGTATGCGCTGCTGATCGGCGCGTTCATTCCGCGTCGCGACGTGTGGGGCGTGTTCAATCTGCAGGGGCTGGTGCTGTTCGGTCTGTACGCCGCGGCGATCGCCAGCGCGCTGCTGGTGTCGATGGTGATGAAGCGCTGGCGTCGCGACAAGGGCGAGCACGTGCTGCTGCTGGAGCTGCCGTCGTACCGCGTGCCGCATCCGCGCGATCTGCTGATCGGCCTGTGGGAACGCGCCGCCATCTTCCTCAAGCGCGTCGGCGGCATCATCCTCGCGCTGACCATCTTGCTGTGGTTCCTGCTGTCGTTCCCGGGGCCGCCGGCGGATGCCATCGGCCCGGCCATCGATTACAGCTACGCCGGCCGCATCGGCCACGCCATGACTGCGATCTTCGCGCCGCTCGGTTTCGGCTGGCAGATCTGCATTGCGCTGATCCCGGGCCTCGCCGCGCGCGAAGTCGCGGTGTCGTCGCTGGCCACCGTCTATGCGCTGTCGGCGGCCGACGATACCGCCGCCGCGCAGGCGCTGTCGCCGCTGATCGCGCAGGACTGGTCGCTGGCCACTGCGCTGTCGCTGCTGGTCTGGTACATCTACGCGCCGATGTGCATTTCCACGCTGGCCACGATCAAGCGTGAAACCAATTCGTGGAAGCAGATGGGCTTCGCGACCGTGTATCTGTTCGCGCTGGCGTATATTGCCTCGCTGGTGACCTACCAGGGCGCCGTGGCGCTGGGCGCGGGATGACCATGTCCGCCGACTTTTCGCTGACGCTGCAGTACGTCATCATCGCGCTGGCGGTGACGGTTAGCGCGTGGGTGGTGTTCCGCAAACAGGCGCCGAACGCCGCCCGCAACCTGCGCATCGCGGTCGCGCTGCCGCTGATCCGTGAAGACCGCCCGGCATGGCTGCGCGCGTTCGGCAAGCGCATCGCGCCGACACCGAAGACTTCGGCCGACGGTTGCGGCGGGTGCAACGGCTGCGGGACGGGCGATGCGTCGCGCTAGGCGTGATTCGTAGAGCGGGCTTGTAGAGCGGGCTTCAGCCCGCTGTTGAATCCCCATGAAAAAGCAGCGGGCTGAAGCCCGCTCTACATGTCGATATTCAATGCTTCCGCGGCTTCGCGCCCTTTGCCTCGAACACTTCCACCGCGAGGTTGAAGCTGCGTACGTCGCCGGCATGCATCGCGCCCACGCCCACGACCTGGCGCGCGATCTCGTTGCCGCGTTCGTCGCGGATCACCAGCACGATCGAGTATTCCCACGGGTCGCAGTCCGCGGGATGACGGATGGTGCCTTCGACCTGTAGCGGCACCTGCGCCGGTTTGGCCGAGTGCGCCGTGGAGTCGTAGCGCAGATAGTGTTTACACGCGGGACAGATCACCGCGCTTTCCAGGATCTTCGCCTTGCAGTGCGGGCACTCGCGGGTGGCGCCCGCGGTGCCCGGACGCGTACTCATGCTTCGGGTTTCGTTTCCGTCGTCGGCTTGGCGTTCGATTTCTGGCTGCCGCTGTTTTCCCAGCCGCAGTCGACGTGGCCGCGGATCTTCGAGCCCGCGGCGACCGTCAGCGTGGTGGCCTTGAGGTCGCCGATCACCACCGCCGTTTCCAGCAGTTCGATCCGCGCCGCGGATTCGATGTTGCCTTCGAGTTCGCCGGCGA
>JAYUUH010000604.1:0-2479 GCA_043754745.1 Lysobacter sp. | reverse complement strand
CGATCAATCACCTGATCGACCAGCGCATCGACCGGGTGATGGCGCGCACCGCGCATCGCCCGCTCGCCACCGGCGCGCTCAAGCCGGCGCAGGTGCTGGCGTTCGCGGTGTTCCTCGGCGCACTGTCGATGACGCTGTTGATCTCGATGGTGAATCCGATCACCGCTGCGCTCACGTTCGCATCGTTGATCGGTTACGCCGTCGTCTACACCGCGTGGCTCAAGCGCGCAACGCCGCAGAACATCGTCATCGGCGGCATCGCCGGCGCCGCGCCCCCGCTGCTGGGCTGGGCCGCGGTCACCGGAATGAACAATCCCTGGGATTGGGCGCATGCCTTGCTGCTGGTGCTGATCATCTTCGTGTGGACGCCGCCGCATTTCTGGGCGCTGGCGATCTTCCGCCGCGACGACTATGCGCGCGCGCTGGTGCCGATGCTGCCGGTGACGCACGGCGTGGAATACACGCGCTGGCAGATCCTGCTTTACACAGTGCTGTTGCTCGCGGTCACGGTGATGCCGTGGGCGGTCGGCATGAGCGGGCTGTTCTATCTCGGCGGCGCGCTGGTGCTGGGTTTCGTTTTCCTGTGGTATGCATGGAGGTTGCTCGATCCGCCCGATGAATTCTTCGCCATGCGCACCTTCAATTATTCCATCGTCTATCTGATGGCGCTGTTCGCCTTCCTGCTGGTGGATCACTGGCTGCTGCCGTGGCTGGGACCGACGCCGGCGATGGAATTCCAGCCGGTGCGCTGAGCAACGCACCCGCTGCACTCGACCCCTCTGCACGCGGCGCGTACCCTTGCCGGAACCACCGATGAGGGTTCGATCATGCTTCGTCCGCGTAGCCCTTCCCTGTTCTGCACCCTCGTCCTGACCGCCGCGAGCTTCGCAGCGCAAGGTCAGGAGGCCGTTGAATCCCAGGGCGATGTTTCGATCGTCACCGCCGCGCGCATGCTCGACGTGCGCATCGGCAAACTGATCGACAATCCGCAGATCGTCGTTCGCGAAGGCCGCATCGTTTCAGTCGGCCGCGCAGGCGATGCCGTGCCCGCGGGCGCCGAACGCATCGATCTCAAGGACATGACCCTGCTGCCGGGCCTGATCGACATGCACGTGCATATCGACAGCGATCCCACCTACAGCGGCTATTCGTATCTGCAGTTCAACGACCGCTTCTGGTCCGCGGTGTCGGTGACGCATGCGCAGGCCACGCTGATGGCCGGTTTCACCACCATCCGCAACCTCGGTTCCGACGACTGGAACGATGTCGGTCTGCAGCAGGCGATCGACGCGGGCAAGGTCGTCGGCCCGCGCATCGTCCCGGCCGGTTATGCGTTCGGCGCCACCGGCGGCCATTGCGATTCCACCTACTTCCCGCCGTCAATGAACGACCGCAACGCCTACAACGCCGACAACCCGGAAGCCGCGCGCAAATCGGTGCGCGAAGTACGCAAATACGGCGCCCAGGTGATCAAGATCTGCGCCACCGGCGGCGTGTTCTCGCGCAACACCGAGCCCGGCCAACAGCAGATGACCTACGACGAGATGAAAGCGACCGTCGACGAAGCGAAGATGTGGGGCATCAGAGTCGCCGCGCACGCGCATGGCGCCGCCGGCATCCGCGAAGCGATCCGCGCCGGCGTGAACACCATCGAGCACGCCAGCCTGATCGACGACGAAGGCATCCGTCTCGCGAAACAATACGGCGCATGGTTGTCGATGGACATCTACAACACCGACTACACGCAGTCCGAAGGTCGCAGGAACGGCGTGCTCGAAGACAACCTGCGCAAGGACCGCGAGATCGGCGACCTCCAGCGCGAAAACTTCCGCCGCGCGCACCAGGCCGGCGTGAAGATGGTCTACGGCACCGACGCCGGCATCTTTCCCCACGGCAAGAACGCCCGGCAGTTCGCGGTGATGGTGCGCTACGGCATGACCCCGACGCAGGCGATCCAGTCGGCGACGATCAATGCGGCCGAGGCGCTGGGCCGCAGCGACCTGGGCGCGATCGAAGCCGGGCGCGTCGCCGACATGGTCGCGGTGGCGGGCAATCCTGCGCAGGATGTGACACGACTCGAAGAGATTGCGTTCGTGATGAAGGGTGGGGCTGTGGTGAAAGGCGGGCGCTGAGCGGATGGCGACATCGTCGATGCGGGCACAGCGACGCCTCTATCGCGGAGGCGCGGACACTGCCTGCTAAGACGCCGCTAACCTGCGGTACCGCGCATCCAGCGCAGCGACATGTTTCTGCAGGTCGTCGAGAGTGCCGATATTGACGACGATATCGTCGGCGACGGCCAATCGCTGCTCGCGCGTCGCCTGCGAAGCGATCATTTTGTCGGCCAAGGCGTTGTCGATATCGTCGCGCTGGATCAATCGCGCATGCTGTACTTCGACCGGCACGTCGACGACCAAGATGCGCTGCAGCCACGGATAGGCAGCGCGTGCGCCGACTTCCGCCAATAGCGGGATCGCGG
>JAYUUH010000603.1:0-7326 GCA_043754745.1 Lysobacter sp. | reverse complement strand
CTGCGCCAAGGGGCAAATACCCCGTCCGGCAAGGTTTCGGGTTTGACAGTGCGTGGCGCTGTCCTTAACATTCCGCGTCTTATGTCCGCTGAAGTGCCCGAACTACTGGATGCTTGGCGCATGGCGGCAGCCCGGCGCAGTTTCGATGGCCGTTTGCCGCTGGCCTCCATGGCCCGCCTCCGCGATCTGCTGGCCGATACCGAGGGTGAAGCGCGCTTCGCTTTGGAATTCGGCCATGATGCCTTGCAGGTGCCGTTCGCGGAACTGCGGGTCGATGTCGATTTGCCGCTGATTTGTCAGCGCAGTCTGCTGCGGTTCTTGCAGCCTGTGACGGTGTCGCAGCGGTTCGCGCTGATGCGTGGCCTCGACGGCGACGAGGAAGATGTCGAAGCTTCGCTGCTGCCTGATTACGAAGTGTTGCAGTTGTCAGACGACGGCATGTTGCGGCCCGCGGAGCTGGTGGAGGATGAGTTGATCCTCGCCGTGCCGCTGGTGCCGACGATGCCGGGCAGCGAATCGGTCGAACGCGACTGGCCGGTGCCGCCCGAGGAAGAGGCGCGCGCCAATCCGTTCGCGGCGCTGGCTTCATTGAAGAAAATTTGAGGAGGGCGTGGGGGCCGGCAGGTTCCGATGGTTTCCGCGATCCACGAATTCCCTTAGATCCACCCGCATTCACCGAACTTACTTTACGTTTTCGAGCTGGAGCAATCCCATGGCTGTGCAGAAATCCCGCGTCACTCCTTCCCGTCGTGGCCAGCGTCGTTCGCACGATGCCCTGACCGCCAAGCAGCTGGCGACCGACCCGACCTCAGGCGAAGTCCATCTGCGTCACCACATCACCAAGGACGGCTACTACCGCGGCCGCCAGGTGATCGCGCCGAAGGTGAAGGCTGTCGACGAAGAATGATCCTCGCGGCGCCATGAAGGCGCCGCGTGGGATGCAGTGCCGGCATCGCCGGCACGCCATCAGGAATGCGGCCGAAAGGCCGCCGCCTACTTTTTGGGCCTGGATTTGGCGTTTCCGGGACAGGCCCTTCCGCGATGCGGCCGCATCGCCGCGACGAGGCAACGGGCGGGCATGACCAATCAAGTTTTCGCGCGCATCGCGGGCACCGGCAGCTATCTGCCGGAGAAGATCCTCACCAACGCCGACCTGTGCGAATTCGTCGATACCAGCGACGAGTGGATCACCAGTCGCAGCGGCATCCGCCAGCGTCATATCGCCGCGGCTGACGAAACCACCTGCGATCTGGCGTATCACGCCTCGGTCCGCGCGCTGGAAGCCGCCGGCGTCGACGCTTCCGAACTCGACCTGATCGTGCTCGGCACCACCACGCCCGACCTGATCTTCCCGTCCACCGCCTGCCTGCTGCAGCACCGTCTCGGCGCGGACGGCTGCGCTGCGTTCGACGTCAACGCCGCCTGTTCCGGCTTCATCTACGCGCTGACCGTTGCCGATAAATTCATCCGTTCCGGCGCCGCGAAAAACGTGCTGGTGGTCGGTTCGGAAACGCTGACCCGGATGATCGACTGGAACGACCGCACCACCTGTGTACTGTTCGGCGACGGCGCGGGCGCGGTCGTGCTCAAACCCGATACCGACACCGGCATCCTCAGCACCCATCTGCACGCCGATGGGGGCAAGAAGGAGTTGCTGTGGAATCCGGTCGGCGTCTCGGTCGGTTTCAAGCCGGAAGAAAAGAACGTCGGCGTGCGCATCAACATGGCCGGCAGCGACGTGTTCAAGCATGCGGTCAAGGCGCTGGATTCGCTCGTCGAGGAAACCTTGGAGGCTAATGGACTCGACCGGCACGACATCGATTGGCTGATTCCGCACCAGGCCAATCTGCGCATTATCGAGGCCACAGCGAAGCGACTCGACATGCCGATGGAACGGGTGATCGTCACCGTCGACCGCCATGGCAACACGTCGTCGGGCTCAGTGCCGCTGGCGCTGGACGAAGCGGTGCGATCGGGCAGGATCCAGCGCGGTCAGATGGTGCTGCTGGAAGCCTTCGGCGGCGGTTTCACCTGGGGTTCGGCGCTGCTGCGCTACTGAACCGTCGCCGAACGGCGTATCGACGAAACCGTCGCGATCGCAAGACGCGGCGGTTTTTTGCGTCCGGGGGCGTCTGCCGTCCCCGTGTCCGGCCCCGGCGCCCGTACATACGCTTTGGTACAGACAGACTGATGCTTTCGCCCTTATCATCGCTACCGAATTAGAGCCGGAAGACCGCGTGAGCGCAAAGCAATCGACGCAATCGACGCCCCTCTCCGTCCCACCGGGACAGGAGGCGCAGCGCATCGATCCGTCATCTGCCACTCATGCCCCCGGCCAGTACGGCGCCCGCCCGACCTTGCGCTGACTACCGCAGTCCTGCGCCCGCGCCGGACCACGCACACTAAACCCACGAACTCCATGAATACCGATTCCATCAATTACCGTCCGCTGCAGGGCGAAATCGCGCTGGTGACCGGCGCCAGCCGCGGCATCGGCGCCGCCATCGCTGACATGCTCGCTGCGCAGGGAGCGACCGTCATCGGGACTGCCACCTCCGACAGCGGCGCCGCCGCCATCGCCGAGCGCCTCGCGCCGCTCGGCGGCCATGGCCGCAAGCTCGATGTGGTCGATTCCGCCGCGGTCGACGCGCTGATCCACGCCATCGCCAAGGAATTCGGGGCGGTCTCGATCCTGGTCAACAATGCCGGCATCACCCGCGACAACCTGCTGATACGCATGAAAGACGAGGAATGGCAGTCGATCATCGACACCAACCTCAGCAGCGTCTATCGCACCAGCAAGGCGGTGATGCGCGGCATGATGAAGGCGCGCAAGGGCCGCATCATCAATATCGCTTCGGTCATCGGCGTCACCGGCAACGCAGGCCAGACCAATTACGCTGCGGCCAAGGCCGGCATCATCGCCTTCAGCAAATCGCTGGCGAAGGAAATCGGCTCGCGCGGCATCACCGTGAATGTCGTCGCGCCCGGCTTCATCGACACCGACATGACCCGCGCGATGCCGGAGGCGGCGCGCGAGGGGCTGCTCGGCCAGATCTCGCTCGGCCGTCTCGGCGAAGCCACCGACATCGCCCATGCCGTCGCTTTCCTTGCCGGGCCGGCCGCCGGTTATATCACCGGCGAAACCCTGCACATCAATGGCGGCATGTACATGGCCTGACTCGCGCCTCGCGCGGCGTCTGCGAACATATTTCCAGTAAGTCGTTGAATCGAAAAGACATCGCCAGGTCTGTTGAAGGTCCTGGATTCCCTTACACTATCCACCGCAATATTCCTCCCGGAGCACACTACCCATGAGCAGCATCGAAGAACGCGTCAAGAAAATCGTGGTCGAACAACTTGGCGTCAAGGAAGAGGAAGTCACCATCAATGCATCGTTCGTCGACGATCTGGGTGCCGACTCCCTCGACACCGTTGAACTGGTGATGGCCCTCGAAGAAGAATTCGAGTGCGAGATCCCGGACGAGGAAGCCGAAAAGATCACTTCGGTGCAGCAGGCGATCGATTACATCAAGGCGCACGTCAAGGCCTGACATCGAGGCGTACGCGCCTCGATCACGCCCCGGACGCGCGCGTCCGGGCTACGCCGGGGCCGCATTGCGGCCCTGTGCGTTTTGGCGAAGCGGGCGCAGCGGCGACCCGCACGAGAATGATCCGCAAAGAAAATGATCCGCAAAGAATATGGTTCTTGTACAGCGGTCCGAATTGTGATCCGAACAGACGCTACGCGCATGCGGTGCAACATCCACGCGACATGCCGTACGCGTCAGTCGAGCTGAAGAGTCAGGAGTCCAGCATGTCGAAGCGTCGTGTCGTAGTCACCGGTCTTGGAATCGTGTCGCCCCTGGGCAACGATCTGGCCAGCAGTTGGGATGGCATCGTCAACGGACGTTCCGGGATCGTCGCCCTCACGGGTTTCGATGCCTCGGCGATGCCGACGCGGATCGCCGGCGAGGTCAAGGGTTTCGATCCTGCCGACTGGATGACGGCGAAAGACGTCAAGAAAATGGATACCTTCATCCACTACGGCGTGGCCGCCGGGTTGATGGCGATGCGCGACGCCGGTCTCGAAGTGAACGACGCCAATGCCGAACGCATCGGCGCGATCATCGGGTCCGGAATCGGCGGCATTTTCGGTATCGAGGAGCAAAGCATCAAGCTCCACGAGGGCGGCCCGCGCAAGGTGTCGCCGTTCTACATTCCCAGCACCATCATCAACATGTTGCCGGGCCAGATCAGCCTCATGACCGGCATCCAGGGCCCGAATTATTCGGCGGTGTCGGCCTGCGCCACTTCCAACCATTCGATCGGCCTGGCGATGCGCACCATCCAGTACGGCGATGCCGACGTGATGATCGCCGGCGGCGCCGAGTACGGCACCAGTCGGACCTCGATCGGCGGCTTCTGCGCGATGAAAGCCATGTCGACCCGCAACGACGACCCCACCCGCGCCTCGCGTCCCTGGGACAAGGATCGCGACGGTTTCGTGATGGGCAACGGCGCCGGCATCCTTGTCATCGAGGAATACGAACACGCCAAGGCACGCGGCGCGCGCATCTACTGCGAGCTGCGCGGCTTTGGCGCCGGTGCGGACGCGTTCCACATGACCGCGCCGAGCGAGGACGGTTCCGGCCCGGCGCGCTGCATGGCGGCGGCGTTGCGGGATGCGGGCATCAACGCCGACCAGGTCGGCTACCTCAACGCACACGGCACGTCGACGCCGCTCGGCGATGTCGCGGAAACCCGCGCAATCAAGCGTGCGCTCGGCGATCACGCCTACAAAACGATGGTGTCGTCGACCAAATCGATGACCGGGCATCTGCTCGGCGCAGCGGGCGGCATTGAGGCGATCTTCTCGATCATGGCGCTGCACACCGGGATCATTCCGCCCACGATCAATCTCGAAAACCCCGGCGAAGGCTGCGATCTGGACTACGTGCCGAACGTCGCGCGCGAGAAGAAGATCGACATCGCGGTGTCGAACGGGTTCGGTTTCGGCGGCACCAACGGAACGCTGGTGTTCGGTCGCCTTTGAACCGCTTCGCACGTCCCTGATCCGTTCCGCGAGGCCCCGAACATGATCGTCACCCGCGCGCTGCCTGCGGACATCGATCTGCTGCGCCTGCATCGTCTGGCGCCCGCGCGCTATCCGCTGCTGCTGCAATCCACGTCGTCGTCGCTGCAGGCGGGGCATGCGCAGGGACGTTGGGATCTGCTGCTGGTCGCCAGCGGCGAGCGCCTGCGCCTCGATGCCGACGGCCATGTCCGCGACCATGACGGCGACGCGATCGGCGACGATTTCCTCGCATTGCTCGACGCGCGCTGGCGCGCGCTGCGCACTTCGCGCGAAGAGCCGCGCTGGCCGTTCCGCGGTGGTTGGGCGCTGTTTTTCGCCTACGAATTCGCCGCGCAGGTGGAGCCGGTGCTGCGCCTGCCGCAGGCCGAAGGCGCATTGCCGGTGGCGATGGCGCTGCGCTGTCCGGCGGCGCTGCTGCGCGACCACGCGACAGGCGAATGTTTCGCGGTGGCCGAACCCGGCGCCGAGGCGGTGCTGGACGGCATCGTCGCCGATGTCGCCAGGCCCGACCCTGCGCCGTTGCCCGCATGGCGACCGCCGCAGTCGCTGGAAGACGATGCGCCCGGTGCCTTCACTGCCGGCGTATCGCGCATCCTCGAATACCTCGCGGCCGGCGACGCGTTCCAGGTCAATCTTTCGCGCGCGTGGCGCGCGCGCTTTGCACAGCCGCTCGAACCCGCCGCGCTGTATGCGCGTCTGCGTGCGGCGAGTCCTGCGCCGTTCGCGGGTCTGTTCGCGGGCGAAACCGCGACCGGCAACGCGACCACAGCATGGGCGGTGGTGAGTTCCTCGCCGGAGCGACTGGTCTCGGTGCGTGGCGATGTCGTCGAAACCCGGCCGATCGCCGGCACCCGTCCGCGTTTCGACGGCGACGACGACGCGGCGCGCATCCGCGAACTGGTCGGTCATCCGAAAGAACGCGCCGAACACGTGATGCTGATCGATCTCGAACGCAACGACCTCGGCCGCATCTGCACGCCGGGCAGCGTCGAAGTCGACGAACTGATGACCGTCGAAAGTTATTCGCACGTGCACCACATCGTCAGCAACGTGCGCGGCCGGCTGCGCGACGCCGCCACGCCCGGCGACACGATCCGCGCGGTGTTTCCCGGCGGCACGATCACCGGCTGCCCGAAAGTGCGCTGCATGCAGATCATCGCCGAGCTGGAAGGCACCGGCCGCGGCGCCTACACCGGCGCGTTCGGCTGGCTCAATCGCGACGGCGACCTCGATCTCAACATCCTGATCCGCAGCGCGGAAGTCGAGGCGGACATGGTCGATGGCAGCGTGCTTGGCGGAAGCCGTCTGCGCTTCCGCACCGGCGCCGGCATCGTCGTCGACTCCGATCCGCAGCGCGAACTCGACGAAACCCGGGCCAAAGCCCGTGGCTTGCTCAAAGCGCTGGGAGCCGAGCCGTGAATGCGCGCCTGTTCGTCGGCGACCAGCGCGTGGCCGAAGGCGCCGACAGCGTGCTCGCCAGCGGTCGCGGCTTCGCCTATGGCGACGGCGTGTTCGAGACCATGCGCGCGGTCGGCGGCGTCATCCCGTGGTGGCCGGGTCATCGCGCCCGGCTGCTGCTGGGCACGGCGCGACTGCGGATCGCGTTGCCGTCGGTCGAATGCATCGACATCGAACTGCACGACTGGCTGTCCATTCACCGCGATGCGGTGGTGAAGCTGGTCATCACCCGCGGCAGCGGTGGACGCGCCTACGCACCGGCACCGGATGCGCCGCCGGTGTGGATGCTGTCCGTCTCCACGCTGCCGCCGCCGCTGCGGCCGGGCGGCCTGGTCCTGCGCTGGTGCGAGACGCGCCTGGCGCGGCAGCCGCTGCTGGCAGGGCTTAAACACTGCAATCGTTTGGAACAGATCATGGCCCGTGCCGAATGGTCCGACCCGGACATCGACGAAGGACTGATGCTGGATACCGAAGGCGATGTGATTTCCGCGACCGCCGCCAATCTGTTCGTGCTGCGCGAGGGACGCTGGTGGACGCCGCCGCTGGACCGGTGCGGCATCGCCGGGGTCTGCCGCAGTTGGGCGCTGCGCGCCTTCGCCGCCAGCGAGCGGCGCCTGCGCGTGGACGAGGTGGAAACCGCCGACGCGGTGGTTCTGTGCAATGCGGTGCGGGGTATCCTGCCGGTGGCCCGGCTCGGCGACCGTGCGTGGTCGCCGCATCCCGCGGTCGCCGAGGCGCGCAGGCGGCTCGCCGTCGCGCATCCCGCTTTC
>JAYUUH010000602.1:0-7348 GCA_043754745.1 Lysobacter sp. | reverse complement strand
ATCCGCAGCAAGAGACCGCGCCGCGGAAAGTGGCCTGACGCGCGATCGTATCGCCCCGACCGGGTATCGGCGTCGACCCGCATAGCCCCGCCCCCTGTCGGGGCCACATCCGCATCAAGGCATCGGCATCAAGGCAGGCGCTCAGGCCGTGCCGAAGTCGATGAAGTCCGCCGGCACCGCGTCGGTGAGCCAGACGCCGTTTTCGGAGCGGTAGAACGCATGCCCCGCCGCGACCATTTCCGCGGCGTGGACGAGCCGAATCGCCGGCGCGCCGTGGCGCGCGCCGACATTCGTCGCGGTGTCGGCGTCCGCGGAAAGATGGACGTGCTGGCGGCTTTCACAGCCAACGCGATGCCCGCCACGTGTCGCGCTGCGTCGCATCAAGGAAGGTCCAGGCGACGAACCGGCTCTGTTTGTTGCCTTGCGCCATCGCGATCGTGCGCACGTCCTGCGCGCCGACCTGCTGCAGTTGCTTGTGCACGTCGGCGAGGTGCTCAGACTTCGCGATCAACGTGCTGAACCAGCACACGCGGGTCGCAATGCCGGCGCTTTCGCGGATCATCCGCCTCACCAACCCCGCTTCGCCACCGGCGCACCACAACTCCGTGTGCTGTCCGCCGAAGTTCAGCCCGCCCAGGCTCGGCCGCGTCCCCGCATCGACCGCTTCGCGCTGGCCGAGGTTGCGCCATTTGCGCTGGTTCCCGCGCGCCGCGTCCGCGGCGGATGCGTGGAAAGGCGGGTTGCACAGCGTGAGGTCGAAGACTTCATCGTCGCGCAGCAGTCCGTCGAAGATCCGCACAGGATCGGGCTGATGGCGCAGTTCAATCATCTTCCGCAAGCCATTGGCATCCACGATCGCTTCCGCCGCGCGCAACGCGATGATGTCGATGTCGGTGCCGACGAAACGCCAGCCGTATTCGCGATGGCCGAGCAGCGGATAGATCAGGTTGGCGCCGGTGCCGACATCCAGCACCCGTACCGCCGATCCTCGCGGAATGGCGTGCGCATGCGCGTCGCCCGGGGACGAAGTCGCCAGCAGGTCGGCCAGACCGTGCAGATAATCGGCGCGTCCGGGGATCGGCGGACACAGATAGCCTTCCGGTAGATCCCAGTGCGCGATGCCGTACTGCGTCTTCAGCAGCGCGCGGTTCAAGGCGCGCACCGCCGCGGGATCGCTGAAATCGATGCTCGCCTCGCCGCCCGGCGATCCCACGAGGTGCGCCGAGAGCGCCGGTGAGGCTGCCGTCAGCGCCGCGAAATCGTAGCGGCCCTGGTGTCGATTGCGTGGGTGCAGCCCCGTCCGCGGAGAAGAAGGACGTGCGGCGGCGGGCTTGGCGGGGCGGGCGGGCGGGCGGGGCATGGGTGGATTGTCGCGCGGATCGTGGACCCACGCGCGGCGGTGCGATCGCAGCCATCCCGCGGCCGTCGCGATCCTCGCATCGTCGCGCTTTGGCCTTATCCTGACGACTTCCCATGGAACGGAGTGGAAAGATGCGTTCAGCCATTGTGGGCGTCGGTATCGCCGTCGTCGTGTTCGCCGCCGCCTGCGGCAAGCAGGAGGAAGTGAAGGTGCCGCTGCTGCCCGTGCCGGTCTGCAAGGCCGCAGGGGAGTACGACGCCAAGGCGTTCGGCCGCCTCGCCCATGCCATGGACCGTTCGGGCGATATCGTCCAGGTCTCGAACCGCTTCCAGCAGCACCGCAAGGCCGTCGAAGCCGCGCTGGCCAAGCGCGATCCGGCCACGGTGGCGCTGCTCAAGCCGGTGCTGGATTCGGAGTTTTCCGATGAGCGCCTGCGCACCCGCAGCGCCTGCGCCTTCCTGAAGATGGCCGGCGATTCCAGCGGCGTCGCGGCCTTCGACGCATGGTCCCGCGATCCGAAGATGCATGCGATCAACACCGCGATCTGGGGCCGCACGCCGGTGGCTTCCGACGTGGAAGAAGACGAGGCGATGACCCCTGAGCGCAAGGCCGTGCTGGGCGAAATCGCCGCGGCGATGGCGCTGCGCCAGGCGCAGGCGAACACCGAGAAGGCCGCCAGTCAAGGCGTGCCGGCGCTGGTCGCCGCGTTCGATCCGCAGGCGGTGCCTCCATCGAATGCCGCGCCGGCGGCCGGCGCGCTGCCGACCCTGGCCGCGGTGGTCGACGGTTGGCTGATACCGGTGCTGAAGAAGGTGCCCGACGACGACCTGGCCGAATTCCTGGCATTCGCCGACAGCCGCTTCGGCGGCGACTACTACGTGGCGCTGAGCGCGGCCTACGATTTCCAGGTCGGCGAGTGGTACGCGCAATTGGTCGAAAGTTTCAAGGAAAACAGGCCCGCGACCGCACAGGTGGACGGCCAGCCCGCGAAAGAAGCACTGGTCGCGGAAGCGCGCCGCCTGCTGCACGATGTCGGCGGCGCTGCAGCGGCGGCCGACGCCCTGGGCAAGCTGCTCCAGGCCGAGCCGATGGATCCGCGCAATCCCGAGATACACGCCTACATCGGCGAAGCCACGATCATGACCGCGCCCGCGATGCCGCTGCCGCCGGACCAGCTGCGGGTGGTGATCGATACGCCCAACTACGAACAGGCGGACATGCGTCTGGCCAAGGCGTTGGAACTGGCGCCCGATTACGCCGATGCGCTGATGATGCAGGGCCGTCTGCGCTATCTGCAGGGCAAGGATACGGAAGCGGCAGCGCTGTACGAACGCGTGCGCGCGCTCGAGCCCGAGCATCCGCGCATGGACTACTACCTGGGCGATCTTGCGTTCGCGCAGGTGGAGTACGCCAAGGCCGTGCGCCACTACCAGACCGCGTTGTCCAAGCCCGAAGGCATCGCGCTGACCCATCACAGTGTGCTGACCAATCTGGTGCCGGCGTTGCGCAAGATCAGCCGCATGGCCGAGTATCCGCGCATCGCCGAGGGTTACATCGCGCGCCATCCAGACGCCTGGAATTTCCGTTTCGACTACGCCGAATATCTGTTGGCGAACGACAACCGCGCGGACAAGGTCTTGGGCGTGGTCGAACCGGTGCCCGATGCGTGGCTTCCCACCCGGAAATTCCCTATCGTTTCGGCCGCGCTTATGCGCAAGGCATCCGAAAACGTCGGCAAGATCGGGGAACCGCGCGGCACCAGTAAGCAGGCGATGCAGCGCGCCATGCAGATGAATCCCGATCCGCGCGCACTGGCCGAGGCGGTCTGCCGTTCCGGCGTGAACGGCAAACTGGCGCAGATCACCGCCGACGCCACCCCCGACCCGAAGGCCACGTCCACCGCGCTGGTGGTGTGCGCGCTGCGCTGGCGCCGCACCGATGTCCTGCGGAGCTTGGCCTCGCGTGCGGATGTGCCGCAATTGAACCTGCCGCATCCCGACCTCGGCGGCGATACGCCGCTGTGCTACGCGGCCGCGACAAGGGACGTGAAGGCGTTCGTCTCCTTCGCCAAGATCCAGCTCAATCCGCTGCAGAAATGCCGCGACGGCAATACGGTTCCCGAACGCCTGCAGCGGATGGCGTACGGCGGCGATCAGGCCGTGCTGCAGATGCGGAACATAATGCTGCGGTTCTACAAGCGTTCGTAGGAACGCGCCTGGGAGACGCGCACTGGGAACGTGCACGGGCGGAGTGGGTTTCGACCCGCTTCGCGTCCCCCATCATTGAACATGCAAGGCGCCGTTCGCGCGCGTACTTGACCCGCATCGGCCACGTGCGACGCAGTCGATGCGGGTCCCGGCATCAATCCTTGCGCTTGCCGATGATGTCGCCGGTCGCGGCATCGACGCGAAGTTCGAAATCCTTGCCGCCCGCGTTCTCCGCTTCCGCTTCCCATACGCCGTTGCGGAATTCGAGGTCGTGGACCTTGAAATAACCGGCTGCGGCGAGCTTGCCTTCCACGTCGGCCTTGGTCAGATTCGACACCTGCGTTTCCGGATAGATCTTGCCGGTGACGGCGTCGATGCGGACATCGACGCGGTTGCCGTCGGCGCTGCGCGCATCGGCTTTCCACGCGCCGTCCTTGAATTCGACGTCGTTGATATTCGTATAGCCCTGCGCTTCCAGCGATGTCTTGATCTGCGCTTCGGTCATGGTGTCGCGAACGGGATCCTGCGCGGATGCCAGCCCTGCGACCGTCATGGCGGCGATCATGCCGACGACGAGCAGCGTGCGGCGCGGAAGACTGCGTTGGAGGATATCGGTCGAATGATGCATGGGAATTTCCTTCGTGGGTTCGGGAGCCGAGTATCCCGCTGAGTCCGCAAGGGAAAGCAAAACGCGCCGATCCCGGTCATTCGCTTTTCATCATGTGCGGAATGCACGACGCATCGTGCGTAATCCCGGAATCGGATCGACGCTTCACCCGGTTCTATACTCGCCGCCACCTCAACAGTCAGGATGGCGCCATGAACGATTTCGATGATTTGAAAGGCAGGATCGCCGCGCTGCACACGGTATTGACGTACCTGCTCACGGAACTGCCGGCCGATCAAAAGGCCAGGATCCGCGATCAGCTGGCGCGCGAGCGGCTGACCAATCCCACGCCTTACGCCGACATGCCCGCCGTGCAGGAATCATTCGTCGAAGCGATGGCGGTCCTCGAATTCCAGCTGCTGCCGAAATAACGAAGGCACGTGCGCCGGGTCGGGTGGGCACAGCGATGCCCGCCCTTCGAGGAAACGACATGCGCCATGGATCCGATCGCAAGGACATCGCCCGCGTGCGCATCGGCTGCGCAGGCTGGTCGATAGCGGCCGCGCACCGTGGCCTGTTCGGCGAAGGCGACAGCCTGCTGGCCCGCTATGCCACGCGATTCGACGCGGTCGAGATCAACTCGTCGTTCTATCGCCCGCATCGCCGCACGACCTACGCGCGATGGGCGGAGGCGGTACCGACGACCTTCCGTTTCAGCGTCAAAGTGCCGCGTGCGATCACCCACGACCTGCGCCTGCAGCGTACGGGCACGGCGCTGGATCGTTTCATGGACGAAGCCGGCGGCCTGGGCGACCGGCTCGGATGCCTGCTGGTGCAACTGCCGCCGAGCCTCGCGTACGACGCGCGCACGGCCACGACGTTCTTCGCCACGCTGCGCCGCCGCTGGCCAGGCGCCGTGGCCTGCGAGCCGCGGCATGCCGCATGGTTTGAACCGCAGGTGGACGCACTGCTGATGCGGCACCGCATCGCGCGCGTCGCCGCCGATCCTGCGCCGCATCCCGGCGCCGGAACGCCGGCCGGGGAACCGATGCTGCGCTACTGGCGCCGGCACGGCGCGCCGCGCATCTATTACAGCGCCTACGACGACGATGCATTGCGCGCACTGGCGGATGCGGTCGCCGGCACGACCGCAAAAGATGCCGAAGCCTGGGTGATCTTCGACAACACCGCGCAGGGTTGCGCCACGCCGAACGCCGTCGATTTCCAGACGCTGATCCGCCGCTAACTGCGCGCGCGGCATCGGGCCTGCATCGAGCACGATCGGTCTCGATGCGATGCCTTATCCCAAGTCGACCACGCGTTCACGCAGGCCGGTACGCCCGACGAGAACGCGCGTCCTTCGATCACCAGCGATTGATCGTCGACCATGCCGGCGCCTACCGAACCCGGACCCTCGACATGCCCGCGGACGCGCTCCGTGTAGTTTGCGCCGGCATCCTCCGTGCAGGCGACCACCATGCCCACGGTCGCGGCGCGCAGGTTGCTTTCGGAGGTCGCGCCATCGTTCGAAATCAGGCGAGGCGCTTCACTTCAGTGCGATCGCGATCAATCGACCGGTCGACTCACGCGCGCCTTCGACGATGTACAGCGTGCCGCTGCCCGAAATCGCCATCATCCCGGGCGTCGGATAGGACCACACCGGCTGTCGCGTGGCCAGGTCGAGCGCGTAGATCGCCCGGTCGGTGCTGACGAAGACGAGGTTGTCGGTCACCACCACGTTGCGGTGGAAACGCTGGTCCGGAAGCGGCGGAACCCAGGACCAGAGGATCCGGCCCGTGACTTCGTCGATGGCGTCGAACGACTTGGGCGTGTTGGAACCCGCATACACGATGCCCTTGGCCGTCGCCGGCTGGGTCATGTACGTCCTCGCGGTGCGCCAGCGGACCGCATTGTTGGCGACCGAGAAGTTGATGAGGGGGCGGGTATCGTATTGCTCGACGCTCGACAGCCCGTAACCGCTGAAGGCACCGCCGCTGAAGGTGGTTACGCTGTCGGCCAGCCCCAGCATGGGAGCGCCATGATAATGGTAGCCTTGGGCCGGGTTGTATGGGTCGTTGGTGGACGACAGCCTCAACCCGGTGGCGGTGTCGTAGGTCACCAAGGCGCTGCCATCGTAGTAGTAGACCCGCGACTGGTCCACAGCGGGTGTGGTCATGTCGTCGTCGCCGCTGATCACCGACCATTGCAGGTCGCCGGCGGTGTCGTGGAAGGCATAGACGCCGCCGCTGTAGCCGCCATTGGTGTACGCGCGGCCATCGCGGATCGTGGGCGCCAGTACGCTTGACCATTGCGCGCGGAAACTGTTCTGGAACACGGCCATGCCGCTGTCGGCATGGAACGCCCAGAGGAAGGTCTGCTCGTGTCCCGTCGTGGCGACATAGACCTTGCCATTGGCGGTGGCGGGCGGATTGAGCACCGGGTAGTTCTCGAACGTCTGCTGCCACACCAGGCTGCCGTTGTTCTCGCGCAGCGCGCGCAGCGACGGCGATCCGGATCCGCTGTCGCTGACGAAGACCAGACCGGGCGTCGTCGCCACCGCGTTGATGAAGCGGAAGTAGGTGCCGGACGTCGGCCGGAGCCATTCCCACTTGTAGGCGAACGACCGGGGCTGGAACGTCGCGGGCACGTAGCCCGTGTGCCCGGCATCGCGCTGGAATGTCTCCCATTCGCCCAGCGCGATATTCGCCGGATCCTCGATCACCACTTCGAAGGATACGTAGATCGTCCCGCGCTGGATTTCGCTGAGGCATGCCTCGTCCAGGCAGGTCTTCAGCTCCACGAAGCCCGCATGTGTGCCTACGGCCAAGCCATCCGCGATGCGGACCTGCACGCGGAAGTTGTGGTCGTCGATGCGGGTGATCGTGGGCCCTTGTTCGAGTGCGCCAGTGGTGGGGCGCGCCTGCAGGAAGGCCCCGCTCTGCGACGATTCCAGCGTCAATACCGCAGTCGGCTGGCTGCCGAGCAGGGCACGCACCTGCAGCCGCGACGGCGTAGCCACCAGATCGGTGCGAATGGTGGACAGGTCCCCGGGCGAGCCGTCGAATTCGTTCGTGCGGCCTACGCGTACCGGGTTACCCGTCTGCAAGGCCCGCGGGGCTTCTTGCGCTACGGCCTCGCGACGGTCTCCCGTCGACACCCACCACACCAGCAGCG
>JAYUUH010000601.1:0-2514 GCA_043754745.1 Lysobacter sp. | reverse complement strand
TCCAGCAGGCGGCCCAGATCGCCGAGCGTGGTCGCGACTTCGCCGTGATCCGCGCCGAACGCCGCGCGATATCGCGCCAGCGCATCGCGCAGATCGCTTTCGGCGGCGGCGTATTCGCCGAGGTCGCCCCGCACCCGGCCGTGGCTGCGCAGCGCGCGCGCCAACAGCAGCGGCTGTCGCGGCGATTCGGCGCGGGCGATCTGCAGGCTGCGCGCGAACAGCGTCCCGGCGCGGTCGTAGACGCCGAGTTGGCGATAGGCTTCGCCGACCGCATCCAGCAGTTCGACCTGCACCTCGGGTTGGCCGCCGAGTTCGCGCTCGATCGCCGCCCAGCCGCGGTCCAGCAGTTCGCGCGCGGTGAGCTGGGCGCTGCCGGATGTGTCCGGATTCGCGCCTTCGAATACCCGCAACACCAGCGTTTTCACCTGCAACGCTTTCGCCGCTTCGGCCTGCGCGCGGTCGCGTTCGCGCGCCAGCGCGTTCGCCTGCACGGTCACGGTCGCCGCGTAGCCGGCGATCATCGCGATCATCGCCACGCTCGCGGCCACCGCCCAGGCATGGCGGCGGACGAACTTGCCGGTGCGATAGCCCCAGGTTTCCGGGCGCGCGCGCACCGGACGGCCCTGCCGCCAGCGTTCCAGATCCTCGACCATCGCGATCGCCGAGGCGTAACGACGCTCCGGTTCCTTGCGCAGCGCCTTGAGCACGATGTTGTCGAGATCGCCGCGCAGCTTGCGACGCAGCGCCGGGGGCGTGGTCCGGCGCGCGGTGGCGCTGCCGTTGCCGGCGCCGTCGTCGTCCATCACGCGCTCGCTCGGGCGCACCGGCTCGGCGCGGCAGATCGCGTTCTCCAGCGTCTGCTGCGACATGTCGGCGACGCGCTGGGCGCGCCGGCCGGTCAACAGTTCGTACAGCAGCAGGCCGAGCTGGTAGACATCGGTCGCGGTCGATGCCGGCTGGCCGTAGACCTGTTCCGGCGTGGCGTAGTCGGGCGTGAACACCCGCAGCGCGGTGCGGGTCAGCGGCTCTTCGCCCAGCGGTTCGTCGGCCAGCGCCTTGGCGATGCCGAAATCCAGCAGCTTCGCCTTGCCGTCGGCGCCGACGATGATGTTGCCGGGCTTGATGTCGCGATGCGCGATCAGATTGCGGTGCGCGTACGCCACCGCCTGCGCCACTTGGACGAACACGGCGACGCGCTGGTCGACGCTCAGCCGCTCGCGGTCGCTGGCGCGATCGATCGGCTCGCCCTCGACATATTCCATCACCAGGTACGGCCGGCCCTGCGGGTCGCGGCCACCGTCGAGCAGCCGCGCGATGCCTTCATGATTCAGCGTCGCCAGGATCTGCCGCTCCTGCTCGAAGCGGCGCAGGAACTCGTCTGAGTCGGCGCCCGCGCGCAGCAGTTTCATCGCGCCGTGCTGGCGGAACCCGCCCTCGCTGCGCTCGACCAGATACACCGTGCCCATGCCGCCGCGGCCCAGCGTGCGCAGCGCGCGCCACACGCCGATGCGGAAGTCGTCGAAGCCGGCGTCGACCGAAGGCGAGGGCGACCCGATGCCGTCGCTGCCCGAGGCATGTTCGAACAGCGCCTGCCACACCGGCTGCGCCAGCGCGCGCGGCGACAGCCCTGGCGACCCCGATCCGGGCGACTCCGCCAACGCCAGCAGTTCCTGCAGTTCCGCCGCCAGCGCCGGTTCGCGGGCTTCGAGATCGACGATGAACCGTGCGCGCGCTTCGCCTTCGAGGTCCAGGGCCCGATCGAACAGCGCATCCAGGCGGATGCGCGGATCTTCGCCGGTCGGTCGGTCGCGGCGCGGATCCTCGCCGATGCTCATTCGCCGTCGAGCGCTTTCAGCAGCCAGACCCGGGCGCGCAGCCAGTCGCGCTGCACGGTGCGCAGCGAACTGCCCATCGCTTCGGCGGTTTCCTCTTCGGTCAGGCCGGCGAAGTAGCGGCATTCCACGACCTGGGCGAGGCGCGGATTGAACGCGGCCAAGCCTTCCAGCGCGCCGTCGATCGCCAGCATCCGCTCGGGTGCGTCCTCGGTGCTGACCAGATCGGGTTCCAGGGTCACCTGAATCTGGTCGCCGCCGCGCTTGCCGGCCAGCCGCCGCCGCGAGTCGTCGACCAGGATCCGGCGCATCGCCCGCGCGCAGATCGCGAAGAAATGGCCGCGGTTCTGCCAGTCCACTCCGCCTTCGCCGACCAGTTGCAGGTAGGCCTCCTGCACCAGGCTGGTGGTGTCCAGCAGCGCCCCGCGCTGGCCGTTGCGGGCCAGCTGGCCATGGGCGATGGCCCGCAACTGGTCATAGACCAGTGGCACCATCCGGTCGAAGGCCTCGCGGTCGCCGGCGTGGTGGCGTTGCAGCAGTTGGGTGATGTCGCTGAGCATGGCGGCGGGTCTTAAAGGGCGGTCTTGAGTGGCGGTTGGACGGAAGGTTCCGCCCGGAACAGCCTATTAAACGTCAGAACGCGGCCAGACCGGGACCATCGTGACGGATCAGGGGCGGCAGG
>JAYUUH010000600.1:0-2518 GCA_043754745.1 Lysobacter sp. | reverse complement strand
GCCGTCCCTGGTGACGAGGACGTCGTCCTCGGTGCGGATCCCGATGCCGCGCCACTTCTCGTGCACGGTTTTTTCGTCGCGACCGATGTACAGACCCGGCTCGATGGTGAAGACCATGCCCGGTTCGAGCAGGCGCGAGTCGCCGTCGAAGCGGTAATCGCCGACATCGTGGACATCCAGACCCAGCCAGTGCCCGGTCTTGTGCCGGTAGAACCGTTTGTAGCCGTCGTCGGCGATGTTTTTTTCCAGCGTGCCCTTGAGCAGGCCCAGTTTCAACAGGCCTTCGGTTAGGGTTTCCACCGCAGCGACGTGCCCGGCTTCGTAGGGCACGCCGGGTCGCGCCTGCGCCAGCGCCGCGCGCTGCGCCGCGCCGACCAAGTCGTGCAGCGCGCGCTGTTCCTTCGTGAAACGGCCGTTGACCGGAAATGTGCGGGTGATGTCGGCGGCATACCCGCGATATTCCGCGCCGGCATCGATCAACACCAGCGCGCCGTCCTTCGCCTGCGCGTTGTTGGCGCGGTAGTGCAGCACGCAGGCGTTGTCGCCGGCGCCGACGATGCTGCCGTAGGCCGGCTCGGCGTCGTGGCGACGGAACACCCGTTCCACTTCGGCCTGCAGCTCGTATTCGTGGACGCCCGGTTTGGCCGCGCGCATCGCCGCGCGGTGGGCGTCGATGCTGATGTCGGCGGCGCGCTGCATCAGTTTGAGTTCGTCCCGATCCTTGAAGAGCCGCATCTCGTCGAGCAGATGGCCCAGTTCGAGGAATTCGTGCGGCGGCTGCGCGCCCATCCGCACCTGCGCGCGGACGCGGTTGAGCCAGCCGATTAGCTTGAGATCGAAATCGGTATCGCGGCCGAAGTGGTAGTACACGCGGCTGCGGCCTTCGAGCAGGCCGGGCAGGATTTCGTCCAGATCGTCGATCGGGTACGCGTCGTCCATGCCGAATCCATCGACCGCGCCTTCGGGACCGCTGCGCGGGCCGTCCCAGCCCTCGCGCTCGAGATCGCGCTCTCGGCAAAACAGCAGCGCCTCGCCGTGTCTGCGACCCGGAATCAGCACCAATACCGCTTCGGGCTCGGGGAAGCCGGTGAGGTACCAGAGGTCGGAATCCTGGCGGTAGGGGTAATGGGTGTCGCGGCTGCGGATACGCTCCGGCGCCGACGGAATCACCACGATGGCGTCGTCGCCGGCCATCCGCATCAACTGGCGGCGGCGGCGGGCGTAGAGCTGTGCGGAAATTCCGGTCGAAGTCGTGCCCGTCGAAGTCATGCCGGCCTAATTCACGTCCGAGGAAGTCATACCTGTCGCGCTCATCGGGCTCAGTGCAGTTGGCGCCGATGGCGCGCGCCCATCGCGCAATCCCCGTGCAGCAGCAGCGCCGCCACGCGGACGAATTCTTCGATCTCGATCATCGCCGCTTCGTCGTCGTCATCGCCTTCGTCCTGCGGGCTGGCGGCGGCCAGTCTCGCCAGATCGCCCAGCGCTTCGCCGCTTTCCTCGGACAGCGGCGGGTTGGCGCCGGCCGCCAGACCGAAGCCGCCGAGGAAGCCCCGGCACCAGTCGAACAGTCCGCTGCTGCGGTCGGCGAGCGTGGCTTCCTGATCCGGCACCAGCAACTCGAAGCCGAAGTCGCGATCTTCGATCTGGGTCACGCTCACTGCGCGCAGCCGGTCCAGCGCACTGCCGGAAGCCGGTGCGGCAAGGTCCTCGTCGACCAGCACCTGCGACAGCCAGCGCGGCGAATCGGCGCCGCCGCCGGCCAGCCAGCCGCAGAGCGCGCCGTGCAGTTCAGAGGCGCCGACGCCCAATCCCTGCGCGCGAACCGCCTCCTCGACCTCGTCGAGATCGGGCAACACCGGGCTGGATTGTTCGGACATCATCGGCGTCATCGGCGTCCTTACGACAGGGTCGGCAGTGTACAACGAGGCCCCTGCGACAGCCGACTCGGCATTGGCCGCGCGAGCCCGTACACTGACCCTATCATCAGGGGTACCAGGGGGTCGCCCTCGTGTCCGGCGTCGTGGAACTGCAGCTCGTCGCCTCGCTGGCTCTGGTCGGCGTGTTCGTCGCCGTGTTGCTCGTCTTCTGGACCCGTCGAGGCCGCGCCGAGAAGCGCCACATCCTCGAACTGCGCGAACGCGAGGAGCGCCTGAAGCTGGCGCTGTGGGCCTCGTCCGAACAGTATTGGGACTACGATCTGCTCACCGGACACATGCGCCGGATCTGGGCGGACTCGCGCAGCAACCGTCCTGATATCCAGGTGCTGTCCACGACCGATACCCACCACACCATCCATCCGGACGATCTGCCCCAGGTGCAGGCGAAGCTCCGCGACCACGTGCGCGGCGAAACCGAGCTGTTCATTTCGGAACACCGCATCCTCGACCCCCGGGGCGAGTGGCTGTGGGTGCGCGCCCGCGGCCGCGCGGTGGAGAACGGCGCCGACGGCAGGGTCCGCCGCATCTCCGGCACCGCGCGCGACATCACCCTGGTGCGCCAAGCCGAACGCGAACGCCGC
>JAYUUH010000599.1:0-7410 GCA_043754745.1 Lysobacter sp. | reverse complement strand
AGCCCGGATATCGACGACGCATCGACGACTCATCGACCCACCGGACGACGCTACAAACCGCTACATGGCGACTCCATTCCAGATCGTGTCCGCCAGCGAAAAATCATTTGACGCCCCGCACGAGGATCGTTTACATCTGATGCCATGCATAGCCACACCGCCATCGTCGTCGCCGACACGCGCGTTCCGCGCGCAAACGTCGTCGCTGCAATGACTTTGACCACCGGCATCGGCACTGGTACCACCAGTGGTGCGGGCTGCGGTAGCGAAAACGGATAACCCTTTCGACCTTCGCCCCGCACCCGCACAGACAGGTCGCGGGGCGAGTTCCCGCGAACCAGGGCCGCGGGGCTCCCCACAGGAGCCTCACCATGGATTCGAACGCATTTCACCGCAATGCCGAACACGCCGCGCCGCAGCCGGCGCACCCCCCCTATCGCGCGCACAAGTTCGGTGGCAGCAGCGTCGCCGATGCCGACCGCTACCGGCATGTCGCCGAACTGCTGGGAATCGGCGCGCCCGAATCGCCACGCGAGCCGCGCGCGGTGGTGGTTTCGGCGATGCAGGGTGTCACCGATGCGTTGACCGCGCTCGCGCAGTCCGCCGCCGCCGGCCACGACTGGCAGAACGCGTGGTCGACGCTGCGCGACAAGCACCTCACTGCCGCCTACCGCCTCGACGGCGGCGACCGGCACGCGCTGGTGGTCTGGCTCGACGCCGAATTTTCCGCGCTGTCGGCATTGCTCAGCCGCATCGGCGAGGACTGCGCACGGACCTCCGCGCCGCTGCCCGCGCACGATTTCGCGGCGGTGCAGAGCCTGGGCGAAGTGTGGTCGTCGCGATTGCTGCAGGCCGCGCTCGGCGGCGAGGCGGCGGGCTGGGCGCAGCTGGATGCGCGCGAGGTGCTGGTGGTGCATCCCGGCGAACTCGGCGTCGGCGTCGACTGGGCGCAGTCCCGCGAACGTTTAGCCGACTGGCGCACGCGCCATCCGCAGCGCGACGTGGTGATCACCGGCTTCGCCGCCCGCGACGGCGCGGGCCGCATCGCCACGCTCGGCCGCAACGGCAGCGATTATTCCGGCGCGATCTTCGCGGTGCTGTTCAGCGCCCAAGACCTGACCATCTGGACCGATGTCGACGGGGTGCTCAGCGCCGACCCGCGACTGGTGCCCGACGCGGTGTGCCTGCCGTCGATGTCCTACGCCGAAGCCTGCGAACTGGCCTATTTCGGGGCGAAAGTGCTGCATCCGCAGACAATGGCGCCGGCGATGCAGGCCGGCCTGCCGATCCTGATCCGCAACTCGCGCAATCCCGACGCGCCGGGCACGCGCATCGCGGCCGACAACCTGCCGGCGGCCAGCGATTCGCCGGTCAAGGGCCTGAGCGTGGTCCGCGACATGGCGGTACTGGAACTCAGCGGCGCCGGCCTGATCGGCGTGCCCGGCACCGCCGAGCGCATGTTCGCCGCGCTGCACGCCGCCGGCGTGTCGGTGACCATGATTTCGCAGGGCTCCAGCGAACACTCCATCTGCTGCGTGGTCACCGCCGCACAGGCCGAACGCGGTCGCGACGCGGTGCGCCATGCCTTCGCCGACGCGATCGCCAATGGCCAGGTCGAAGGCATCGACGCCACCTTCGGCATCGCCGTACTCGCCGCGGTCGGCGACGGCATGGTCGGCATGCCCGGCGTGTCGGCGCGATTGTTCGAAGGCCTAGCGCGGGCGCGCGTGAACATCCGCGCGATCGCCCAGGGCGCGAGCGAACGCAACATCTCGGTCGCGGTCGCCGAGGCCGATGCCGTCCGCGGGCTGCGCGCCGCGCACAGCGCGTTCTGGCTGTCGCCGGCGACGCTGTCGGTGGGCCTGATCGGCCCCGGCAACGTCGGCCGCGCCCTGCTCGGGCAGCTCGCCGATGCGCTGCCGCGTTTCGCCGACGAATCGAAGATCGAACACCGCCTCGATCTGCGCCTGCGCGCGGTGGCGGGCAGCCGCAGCATGCATCTGAACGGCTTGCGCATCGATCCCGCCTCGGCGGTCGACGCATTGAACGCAGCCGGTGCAGAAGCGCTCGATCTCGACCGGTTCGCCGCGCACGTCCGCGCCGAACATCTGCCGCATGCGCTGATCGTCGACTGCAGCGGCAGCGACGCGGTCGCCGCGCGCTATCCGCAATGGCTGGCGATGGGCATCCACGTGGTCACGCCCAGCAAACACGCCGGCAGCGGCGACTGGGCGCGCTACCGGGCGATCCGCGACGCCGAGAAACACGGCGGACTGTTCCGCTACGAAGCCACCGTGGGCGCCGGCCTGCCGGTGATCCAGACCCTGCGCTCTCTGCTCGACACCGGCGATGCATTGACTGGCATCGAAGGCGTGCTCTCCGGCACGCTGGCATGGCTGTTCAACCGCTACGACGGCAGCGCGCCGTTCTCGGAACTGGTCGCCGAAGCGCGCGCGCTGGGCTACACCGAGCCCGATCCGCGCGACGACCTCAGCGGCACCGATGTCGCGCGCAAGCTGGTGATCCTGGCCCGCGAAGCCGGCGCATCGCTGTCGCTGGCCGATGTCGAGATCGAAAGTCTGGTGCCGGCGCCGCTGCGCGAAGTGTCGCGCGACGAATTCCTCGCGCGGCTGCACGAACTCGACGCGCCGATGCAGGCACGGCTGGACGCAGCGCGCGCGCAGGGCCGCAGCCTGCGCTATCTGGCCCAACTCGACGCCGACGGCGGCGCGCGCGTGGGCCTGGCGATGCCCGAACCCGGCCACGCCAGCCTCTACAGCCGGCTCACCGACAATCTGATTCAGTTCCGCACCCGGCGCTATGCGCACAACCCGCTGGTGGTGCAGGGACCGGGCGCCGGCGCCGATGTGACCGCGGCCGGCGTGTTCGGCGATATCCTTGCGATCGCACGCACGCTCGGAGCCCGCGCATGAATTCCTTTCCGGCCGATGCCGAACCCAGGCAGGCATCGGAACGACATTCCGGAAATCCGCACGAAGCCCGTGCGTTCGCGCCCGCGAGCGTCGGCAACATCGGCGTCGGCTTCGATCTGCTCGGCCACGCCATCGATGGCCCGCGCGACATCGCCATCGTCCGCCGCATCGATTCTCCGGAAGTCCGCATCCGCGCGATCCGCGGCGCGGTCGTCGGTGGCGCGGTGATCGACACGAATGCGCTGCCGCTCGAGGCCGAATGCAATACCGCCGGGCGCGCGCTGATCGCATTGCGCGAAGCGCTGGCGTTGCCGTACGGGTTCGAGATCGAACTGGAGAAAGGCATTCCCCTGGGCTCCGGGCTCGGCGGTTCGGCGGCGTCGTGCGTCGCCGCGCTGATCGCCGCCAATGCGGTCCTCGGCGCGGATAACGGGAGCGGGCCGCTGTCGCGCGACGCGCTGTATCCGTTCGCGCTGCAGGGCGAGGCCGTCGCCAGCGGCAGCCTGCACGGCGACAACGTCGCGCCGATGCTGCTCGGCGGCGTGGTGCTCGCGACCCAGGAGCGGATGATTCCGCTGTCGGTACCGAGTTGGCTGTACTGCGTGGTGACGCATCCGGACCAGGTGCTGGAAACCCGCCGCGCGCGCGCCGCGTTGGCCGAGCCTTATCCACTGTCGCAGTTCGTCGCGCAGTCCACGCATTTGGCGCTGTTCCTCACCGGCCTGCAGCGCGGCGACGCGCGGATGATCCACGAAGGCCTGAACGACGTGCTGGTCGAACCGCGGCGCGCAGCGCTGATTCCGGGCTTTGCCGCGGTGAAACGGGCCGCGCTGGATCACGATGCGCTCGGCGCCAGCATCTCCGGCGCCGGGCCCAGCGTGTTCGCATGGTTCGCGTCGAAAGCCAAGGCCGAAGCCGCCGCACCGGCGATGCGCGCCGCGTTCGCGGCCGCCGGCTACGACGCCCGCGCCTACGTGTCGCCGGTCGCGGCGCCGCGCGCGGAGGTCATTCCGTCATGACCTCTGTCATCGACTTCATTCCCATCGACTTCATCAGCACGCGCGGCAAGACGCCGGCGACCGCGATCGACGACGCATTGATCGCCGGCCTCGCGCCCGATGGCGGACTGTTCGTGCCCGAACGCATTCCGGCGTTCGAAGGCGGATGGTCCGCTTCGATGACGCTGGCCGACACCGCGACGCGCGTGTTGGCGCCCTATTTCGCCGGTTCGCGACTGCGCGATGCGCTGCCCGCCATCTGCGCGCGCGCCTACGATTTCGATGCGCCGCTGGTGGCGATGCGCGGCGATGGCGATGCGCTGCTGGAACTGTTCCACGGCCCGACCGCGGCGTTCAAGGATTACGCCGCGCGCTTCCTCGCCGAAGCACTGGCCGGATTGCGCGCCGACGACGCGCCCGTCACCACCATCCTGGTCGCGACCTCCGGCGACACCGGCGCCGCGGTGGCCGGCGCGTTCCATCGTCGTCCTGGCTTCGAGGTGGTCATTCTGTATCCCGACGGCCGCGTGTCGCCGCGACAGGCGCACGGGCTGGAATGCTGGGGCGACAACGTCCGCACCTTCCGCATCGACGGCAGTTTCGACGATTGCCAGCGGATGGCGAAAACGGTGCTGTCCGACCGCGATCTGCGCGAACGGATGGCGCTGACATCGGCCAACAGCATCAGTCTGGGCCGGCTGCTGCCGCAGGTCGCCTACTACGCGCATACCGCGCTGGCGTTCCAAGCGCGGCACGGCGAGGCCTTGAATCTGATCGTGCCCACCGGCAATCTCGGCAACGCCGCGGCGGCGTTCGTCGCCAAGCGGATGGGATTGCCCATCGGCGCGATCGTGCTGGCCACCAACGCCAACGATGTGCTGCCGCGCTATTTCGCCGGCGGCGACTATGCGCCGGACGCGACGAAAGCCACGCTCGCGAATGCGATGGATGTCGGCGCACCGAGCAATTTCGAGCGCCTGCGCCATTGGCACGGCGATGATGCGGCGCTGCGCGCCGCGGTGTCGGCGCATGCGGTGGACGACGCGACCATCCGCATGACCATCGCGGCGGCGCCGGAGCGGCATGGGATCGTGCCCTGCCCGCACACCGCCTGCGGCCTGCATGTCCTCGAAACCCTGCGCGCACGGGGCGATACGCGGCCATGGACGGTGGTGGCGACCGCGCATCCGGCGAAGTTCGACAGCATCGTCGAGCCGCTGGTGGGGCATGTCGTCGTTCTGCCGCCCGCGCTCGCGGCATGCCTGGCGCGACCGGCGCACGGCGAAGCGCTGGCGGCGGACGATGCTGCGCTGAAGACAACGCTCCTGGGAAACTGAACCGTAGAGCGATCTGTAGAACGGCCTTCAGGCCGCTGCATGTCCGCAAATCGCGCAGCGGCCTGAAGGCCGCTCTACAGGCAGGCGTGCATGTTTATCGACAAAATCGCAACCGGGCCGCCTGCGGCGGGAGGGGGAGGGAACCGCAAGCGGCCCGGGTGCGAAAACCTTGCGTGCCTCGACCCGCGCCTCAGCCTGCGGCCGGATCCGTGCGCGCTTCGCTGGCGCGCACCCGGAACCACGCCGCGTACAGCGCGGGCAGGAACAACAGCGTCAATGCGGTCGCCACGATCAAACCACCCATGATCGCCACCGCCATCGGTCCGAAGAACGCGCTGCGCGACAGCGGCACCATCGCGAGGATCGCGGCGAGCGCGGTCAGTACGATCGGCCGGAACCGGCGCACGGTCGACTCGATGATGGCGGTCCAGCGATCGTGGCCGCTGGCGATGTCCTGTTCGATCTGGTCGATCAGGATCACCGAGTTGCGCATGATCATGCCCGACAGCGCGATCACGCCCAGCATCGCGACGAAACCGAACGGCACCCGGAACACCAGCAGGAAAAGCACCACGCCGATCAGGCCGAGCGGCGCGGTCGACATCACAAGCAGTACCCGCGAGACGTTCCGCAACTGCAGCATCAACAGCGTGACCACCACGAACAGGAACAGCGGCATGCCGGCCTTGATCGAATCCTGGCCGCGCGCCGCATCCTCGACGCTGCCGCCGGTGGCCATGAGATAACCCGCCGGCAGCGCATCGCGGATCGCCTCCAGGGTCGGATCGATTTGCGCCACGACCGTCGCCGGCGTCGGTCCGTTGACGATGTCCGCGCGCACCGTCACCGTCGGCAGCCGGTTGCGATGCCAGATCACGCCGTCCTCGAACACCGATTCCAGGCGCGCGATCTGCATCACCGGCACGGCCTTGCCGCTGGCGGTCGGCACCGCGAGGCTGCCGAGTAATTCGAGGCGCGCGCGTTCGTCGTCGGGTCCGCGCAGCAGGATGTCGATCAGTTCGTTGTCCTCGCGATAGGTGCTGACGTGCAGCCCCGACAGCGAGCTCGAGAGGAAGTTCGCGAGATGTTCGGAACTCACGCCCAGGGCGCGGGCGCGATCCTGATCGATGACCAGCCGCATCACTTTGCTCGGCTCGTCCCAATCCAGATTGACGTTGATCACGCTCGGATTGTCTCGGACTTTCTCCATCACCCGATACGCGATCTCGCGCACGCGCTCGACGTGTTCGCCGGAGACGCGATATTGGATCGGATAGCCCACCGGCGGGCCGTTTTCCAGGCGGGTGACCCGCAGCTGCAACTCCGGGAATTGCTGCCGCACCTCGCCCATCATCCAGTCGCGCAAGGCTTCTCGCGCCTCGATGTCTTTGGTGAGCACCACGAACTGGCTGAAATGGGTCTGCGGCAATTGCTGGTCGAGCGGCAGGTAGAAGCGCGGCGAACCGGTGCCGATGTACGCCGTGTAGGTTTCCACTTCCTTGCGCGCGGCCAGCAGTGTCTCCAACTTGCGCGCGGCATCGTCGGTCGCTTTGAGCGAACTGCCTTCGGCGAGCTCGATGTCGACCATGAGTTCGAGCCGGGTCGAATCGGGGAAGAACTGCTGCGGGATGAAGCGGAACAGCGCGAGCGACGCCACGAACGCGACCACGGTGGCGCCGATCACCAGCCAGCGCCGCTGGATGCACCAGCGCACGACCGTGCGGAAGCGCCGGTAGAACCCGGAATGATAGGGATCGTGCGCATGCGCGCCCTCAGCCACGATCGGCGCCGGGCCCAGCATCCCGGCATACCGCGGCCAGCGGTCGGCCAGACGTTCGCGGAACGCACGGATGCGGCCTTCCAGCGAGCGCGGCTTCGGCACCGTGTGCGGGTTCGGCAGCATCTTGTCGCCGAGATAGGGGATGAACAGCACCGCCGCCACCCACGACACCAGCAGTGCAATGGTGACGACCTGGAACAGCGAACGCGTGTATTCGCCGGTGCTCGATGCGGCGGTGGCGATCGGCAGGAAGCCCGCGGCGGTGACCAGCGTGCCGGTGAGCATCGGGAATGCCGTGGTTTCGTAAGCAAACGCGGCCGCGCGCAGGCGCGAATAGCCCTGCTCCATCTTGATTGCCATCA
>JAYUUH010000598.1:0-7424 GCA_043754745.1 Lysobacter sp. | reverse complement strand
CGGCGAGCGCAAGGCGGCGGCCGAAGCCCAGGCCCGGATCGCCGAAGGCTTCGCGCGCTTGGGCGATACCGCTTCGGCAGCGGAGAGCCGGGTGTGGGTGCAGCGGGCGGAGCCGATCATCCCCGGACCGGTGCTGGCCGGCCGGCGCGCGCAGCTCGGTTCGATCATCGAGCAGGCGCGCGCCTCGGGTCATCTGCGCGCGGAAATCGAGGCGCTGCTGCTGCTGGCGCGGATCGATCGCGATCGCCCCGAGGCTTGGCGAGACCATCTCGACCGTGCCCGCCAGCGCATCCGCGACGCGCGCCTGGACGGCGGCAACAGCCTGCACCCGTATTTCGTCGTGGCCGAAGTCGTCGGCGCGCGGCGCTATACGGACGGTCTGGCCGAAATACGTACGCTGCAGCAGGTGCCGCATCCGCACCCGCGTGCGTTGGCCTGGTCGCTGTATCTCCAGGTCGAATCGCATTTCTGGCGCGACGAGATCGCTGCTGCGGTCGAGGGCATCGATGCGATGGAGCGCGCCGGGCTGGACATCACCGCCTCGCCCAATCCGTGCTTCTACGCCTGGGTGCTGACCGAAGCGCGCCGCCGGGATCGCGCCAACGCCTATCTGGAACGCTGCAACGAAGGCAAGCGCAGTCCGGAGCAGACCGATTACGGTCTGGTCGCCGCGGCGCGCCAGCGCGTGTTCGATGGACAACCCGCGGGCGCGTGGCGACTGCTGCGCCCGCGGATCGACGCGCTGCTGGCCATTCGCGAACCCAGCCGCCAGGAAGCCGAGGCGCTGGCATTGATGACCCGCCACGTCGTGGGTCTGCCGGGCGCCGATCCTCGCCGGCTGCAGGCGGCGCGCAAGGTCGTCGACCGGGTGGCGGCGCTCGATGGCGCCGGTCCCGGCCTTCGCCTAGGCGCCGAGCTGTTGGGTGGGGCGCTGTGCGAAGCGGATGTCGACGGCGGTTGCCCAGCGCGCACGCTGCCCGATTGGGCGGCCGAGGACCGGTTTTCGATGCGGCTGGTCGAATCCCGTCCTGCGCTGCCCTGACGATTCGTCAGTCGCTTCCTGAGAAAGCTGTCTCTGTTCGCCGCCACGCTGCATGGCGGATGTGGCGACGTATCGCGGCAATCTATGGCAACTGCTTGATCGGGCTGAAAAATAAATCCAAGAGGTTTTCAACAGCACGTCGAGAGGATTTGTCCAGCCGCGCATGCCACACAGATGCCGCGCGAACCTGAGCTGCGGTCCGCGCTCATCGCGCTTCGCGCATCGCAGAAACAAGGACCTTCACGATGTCAGACCCCTACAGCAAAGACGCGCAGATCTTCACCTTCGGCGTGCATGGCACCAACAATGGCCCGGACAATGTGCGCGAGGTGACCCGTCGCGTCAGCGCGGCCGTGGGCGAAACCACAGATGGCGCCAACCTCTTCGATAACGGGTTCTCCTGGCAGAACCGATCCGGTACCACCAATGGAACCCGCGAGCGCGAGGCGTCGTCGCAGGATCTGTCGAACTACGTGTTGCGCCAGGTCGACCGTGCGCTGGAGGCTGGGACGCTCGATCGCGAGAAGGGTCTGACCATCAATCTGGTCGGCTTCAGCCATGGCGGCAACGTGGCCCTGCTGGCGTCGGACAATATTGCCGCGGGCTTGCGCGAACGCGGATTGGATTCCTCGATCCACGTCACCACGCTCTCGACGCCCGCCTACACCCGCGGTGCCGAGAGTCCCGACACCGCCGCGGCCGGCGTGCAGGCCAACGGTGTGAGCTTCAACCACACCCATTTCTCGGTGGCCGGCGACGGCGTGATCCGCGCCGCGATCGGCAATTCGAATTACGACAACGCGCCTACCCGCAACTTCAACATGAATGGCGTCAGCAATTTCGACGGAGTCGCCAATCATGGCGCGCCGCAGGACAGTCCGGCGCACATGGATGCGATCTCCGGAATCATGCGTCAGCGTTTCAACGGCCTGGCGCCTGCGCAGACGCGCTCGGATGCCGGCGGCGACATGCAGGTTGCGGGTGCGACACCGGCGACGCCGGCCGCGACCAACGGCGCCAGCCAGTGGGACGGCATCAACAACAATCCCACCGCGCAGCAGGTTTCGGCGGCGCTCGCGCGCGCGGTGCCGGACGTGGCGCAGGAACACCAGAACCCGAGCCTCATCGCCGGGCTCACCGAAGCGGCAGCGACCAACAGGATGTCCACGGTATGCGATGTGGCATTCAGCAACGATCAGCAGACCGCATTTCTCGTCGATCGCGACAAATCCGACCCTGCGGCAAAGATCGTTCCTGTCGATATGGCTGTGGCCGACAAGTCGTTCGATCAGGCTTGGCAGAAAGCGGCGGTCGCACTGGAAACGACTCAGAACAACCCGGCCGTTGCGCAGACCCAGGACCAGGATCTCAGCCAGAAGCAGTCCGGCCGCTCGATGGCCTGACCTCTCCCGCACTCTGCCGGCATTTGCCGGGACACTTTAATAAAAGGACACATCCACCATGTCGGACCCTTACAGCAAAGACGCGCAGATCTTCACCTTTGGCGTTCACGGCACCAACAACACGCCCGACAACGTCCGCGAAGTGACCAGCCGGATCAGCGCCGCGGTCGGTCGCACGACTGAAGGCGCCAATCTCTGGGACAACGGTTTCGATTGGCGGGCGCGGCACACGACCCACGAATACAGCGACGAAATGGGCCGGCCCCAGCAGGTCCGGGTGCCCGTGTCCGGCACGGCCCATCAGATGAACGGTACGAACGATCGCGAGATCGCGTCCGAGCGGCTGTCCGCGCACGTGCTGCAGCAGGTCGACAAGGCTCTCGAAGCCGGTACCCTCGATCGCGACAAGCCGTTGACCATCAACCTGGTCGGCTTCAGCCATGGCGGCAATGTATCGATCCTCGCGGCGGACAATATTTCCGAGGGCCTCAAGCAGCGCGGTATCGAGTCCGCAATCCATCTGACCACACTGTCCACGCCCGCCTACACCTGGGGGCCGGAGAATCCGGACACCGCGCGTAATGCGGTCCAGGCCGATGGCGTGCAGTTCGCGCATACGCATTTCAATACCCCCGGCGATGGCGTCATCCGCCTGGCGGCGGCGCGTGCGAACTACGACACCGAGATCACCCGCAATTACGACTTCCCCAATGCGCCTTTCGGCCTCAACGGTCTGGCCAATCACGGCGCGGTGCAGAACGTACCGACGATGATGGACGGCGCCGCCGAAACGATGCGCCAGCGTTTCAACGGCCTGGCGCCCGCGCAGCAGCGCAGCAGCGCCGAAACCGATGTCCAGGTTGCTGGCATCACCCCTTCCAACACAGGCGCTAACGTCAACTGGCAGGAATTCAACAACAATCCGATGGTCCAGCAGGCATCCGCGGCGCTGCATCGCGCCGCGCCGGATGTGCCGCAGGAAAATCTTAATCCCAGCATGGTTGCCGGTGTGGCCGGCGTGGCCGCGGAAAGCCGCTTCAACGCGATCCAGGACGTGGCCTTTAGCCAGAATGGACAGACCGCGTTCGTGACCGACCGCGAGAAGACCGACCCCGCCGCTCGCGTAGCGCCAGTGGATATGGCGCTGGGCAGCAAACCGGTCGAGGAAGTGGTGCAGAAGTATGCGGCGGCGATCGACAACGCTCCAGCGATGATGGCCAATCACAGCCAGGTGCAGGAACAGGAACAGCAGCGGAAGCAGAGCGGGCCGTCGATGGCGTAACAACTGCGCGGATAGTGATTCAGGCAATACCAGATTATCCGCGTGTACCGATAAAAATTCTCGATGTTTTTTGATCTGAAGGAAAAATAGGATGAAAGACAACCAACCTGGGCTTAATGAAACTGCGAAGGTTTCAGAATTCGATCCGCGCTCCGGCGATGCAAGCTTTGAAATCGCACGCAGTAACGGCCGCTGGCGCCAAATAGAAGTGCATGCGCCTTATGTGCAGGTTCCAGGAAGAGGAGATATCTATCGCGAGCCTGGTGAGAAGTGGACTGGCCCCACCGGCCGAGGCGTGATTTTCAATAATGAAAGCGTAATCGATATCAGAGTGCGCGAACTGGAAGGCAAGGAGCTGGGTGCGCTTGCGTCGCCGAAGTTATCGCAATACGTCGAGCGCGCCGAGCAGCGAAAAAATAATGAAGACGTCGCTGCCTATGGCAAAACGACTCGACAACTTGAGCAAGACGCGCGCGATAGCGGTTACTACGGGTCGCGTCCTCATCAGGCGTGGGCCGAAGCGGCCGAAGCGCGTACGGGCGGCCGTCTGTCTTCCGAGTTCTGGATGAAGTTCGACCCATACGGCGGTACCGCTGGCAACGGCCCGAACATTCTGCCGACGGGGCAGTACCCTGGCACGTTGTCGAAGATTTCGATGGGACACGACACTGACTGGACTCTCGGACGGCATTTTCAAGCGGGGCCGATGCGCGGACTGTACGGCGCCAACCAAAACCCCGAAACGCTGGGTAAATACGGGTTGGACCCATTTTCGCCGATCAAACCGAGCATCGACTCCTATGCCGACGGCCATCCGGATTGGAAGGTGAACTACCAGCGCCAATCCCGGCGTGCGGAAGTCGGGCAGCCTGAGGATACGGCAGTCGCACTCGCGCCCGGCAACGATGCTGTCAATCGCCAGTTCGAACAAGCGTTGAAAGGTACCAATGGCGATCGAGACGCCGCTGCGCTCGCGGTCGACACCATCAGCAAAACACCCGGTTACAAGCCAGATCAGGATATCGCCGTGGTGCAGGGCAGGAACGGCAACTTCATCGCGACGCAGGGACTGGGCGATGCCGCGTTGAACGTCGCCGTGCCGCAGGCGCAGCAGGGCGATTACGAAAAGGTCGCCACGCAGATGGCGGCGCAGCCGCAGCAGAATCAGCAGAACCAGCAGGTCGCATTGGCGCAGCCCACTGAGCAGCAGGAACGCAAACCGATGAGTGTATGAAGCCGATCCCCCACGATCGGATGCACGACAAACCCGCCGGAAGGCGGGTTTGTCGTATCGGGTGCGTCGTTCGTATCGTTTACGGACCTCGTGCGGCGTCGCGCTGGCCTTCCGGCAGCGTCCAGTCGATCAGCTGCGTCGTCGCTTCGTCGAGCCCGCGCTGGAACGCGCGATTGATCTGCATGACATCGGCACCGTCGGCGGGCGTGGCGATGTCGAATACGCGGCTGGCGACGACGCGGTTGTCGGCGTTGTGGACGAGCCGGGCGCCCAGTTCGATCCGCACGTTCGGCGCGGCGCCGCCGGCGTTCGCGTCCCCATAATCCGACTCGAAGCGGCGCAGGTCGAGCAGCAGCTGGTAGCGCGCGCTTACGCCATCGCCGCTGCGGGCGACGCCGGCCAGGCGACCGCTGTCGGCGAAGGCGCGCACGAGAGTGTCGAGCACGATGTCCGGCGCTGGCTGTACCCACGCCGCGCCCTTATAGACCTGCAGTTCGCCGGGCTGCGGACGCACGAGGATGCGCGCGGAATCGTGCATGGTGTCGGCGTACGGGCGCGCGATCTGCAGTTGCCAGTCGACCTGCGGCACTGCGGCATTCGCGGTGTCCTGTGCCGCGCTGCGCTGCGGCGTGGGATCGTACAAGGCCAGCGCTTCCTGCTTCGGCAGGATGCCGCAGCCGGCGAGCGTGGCGGTCGCGATGGCGAGTGCGGCGATGCGCAGGGCGCGGCGCGTGCGTGCGGACAGCATTCGTGCGGAAAGACGGCTCATTTCGGCTCGAACTCCTTGGGTTTCTGGCGGCCCAGCACGTAACCGGCCGGGTTGTCTTCGAAGCGCGCGCTGATCTTGCGCAGGTCGCGCACCAGCGCCCGGAGTTCTTCCATCGTCGGGCCGAGCTGGCTCAGGCCTTCCTGGGTGAAGTTGTTGATCGCGCCGCGGTTCTCGCCGATCAGCTTGTCGGCGTTGTTGGCGGCGGAGTCCATGCGGCTGAGCGTGCTGTCCAGTTTGGCGATGAGCTGCGGCAGTTTTTGTACTAGTTCGCGGTCGATGGAATTGACCGCGTTGTTGGTGGTGTCGAGCGTGTTGGCGAGCTTTTCGCTGGAGATGCGGGCGTTGACGATCAGCGTGCTCAGATCGGCGCGCTGGTCGGAGATCGCGCCGGTGGCGTTCTCAAGATTCTCGAGCGTCTTCGCGATGTTGTCGATGTTTTTGTCGCTCAGTACTTTGTCCAGCCGCTCCACGATCTTGTTCGCGGTTTCGGCGATGTTCTGCAGCGCCGAGGACTCAGTGATGATCGTCGGTATTTCGTCTTCGGTGCCGACCAGCGGCTTCGCGTTGGGGCTGCCGCCGGTGAGCTGGATGAACGCGGTGCCGGTCAGGCCGGTGAACGAGAGCTTGGCGTGTGTATCGACCTTCACCGGCGTGCTCGCGCGCAGTTTCACCTTGGCGATGACTTTGCGCGGATCGTCCGGCGCGAGGCTCAGCGCGTCGACGGTGCCGACGCTGATGCCGTTGTACTGCACGCTGCCGCCCTCGGTGAGGCCGGTCACGGCTTCGTCGAAGATGACGTTGAAGTAGCGCCAGTCCTTCTCGGAGGTGTATTTCGCCGCCCACAGCCCGAACAGCAGCAGGAACGCCGCGATGATCAGGGTGAAGGCGCCGATCAGTACGTAGTTGGCACGGGTTTCCATATCAATCGCTCTTGACGAAGCTGCGTTGGCTGTCGCGCGCGGCGCGGCCGCGTGGACCGTTGAAATACTCCTGCACCCAGGGGTGGTCGAAGCGTTCGATTTCCGCGATTGGCGCCACCGCGATCACCCGCTTGTCCGACAGCACCGCGACACGGTCGCAGATCGCGTACAGGGTGTCGAGGTCGTGGGTGATCAGGAACACGGTGAGGCCTAGCGCCTGCTGCAGGGTGCGGGTAAGGTGATCGAACGCCGCGGCGCCGATCGGGTCGAGGCCGGCGGTGGGTTCGTCGAGGAACAGCAGCGGCGGGTCGAGCGCGAGCGCGCGCGCGAGGCCGGCGCGCTTGCGCATGCCGCCCGACAGTTGCGACGGCAGTTTGTCCAGCGCATCCGGCGGCAACCCGGCGAGTTTCACCTTCAGCAGCGAGAGCTCGTACAACAGCGATTCGGGCAGCTGCGGATGATGTTCCTTCAGCGGCACCTGCACGTTCTCGCCGACGGTCAGCGACGAGAACAGCGCGCCGTCCTGGAACAGCACGCCAGTGCTGCGCTGGATGTGCAGGCGGTCCTTGCTGTCGCGCGAGCGGCCGTCCACGCCGAGGATCTCGATCTGGCCCTCGTCGGGTTCGCGCAGGCCGATGATCGAACGCAGCAGCACCGATTTGCCGCTGCCCGAACCGCCGACCACGCCGATGATCTCGCCGCGCTTCACGTCGAGATCGAGGTTTTCATGCACCACCTGCTCGCCGAACTGGTTGCGCAGTCCGCGGACTTTGA
>JAYUUH010000597.1:0-2527 GCA_043754745.1 Lysobacter sp. | reverse complement strand
GAGTTCATCCACGATTCGCATGCCGGCAATTCCGTCAACAGCGTGGTCAGCGGGCCTCATATCGGCGCGTTCGGCACCTACTACGTCGGCGCACGATTCAGCAGCAGCAACATCGTACCGATCTGCAACGCGATCGGCTGCTGATCCAACGCCGGTGATGCACCGACGCGGCATCGCCGCAAAGGCATGCCCGCAAACAAACGGAGCCTCCGCAGGGAGGCTCCGTTTCTCGATCAGCGATCACCGATCCCGTTCGGCGCACTGCTCGCGAGCCCGGCGACCGCGCCGCGCACGATCACTTCAGCTTGATCTCGCGAAGCCGCTCTTCGAGATACCCCTGCGCCGTGATCGGCTCCGGGTACCGGCTCGGGTTGTCGGCGCTCACGCACGACGGCAGCACGTCGATCAGGAAATCCGGATTCGGGTGCAGGAAGAACGGAATCGAGTAGCGCGGCTTGCGCGCCTGTTCGCCCGGGGGGTTGACCACGCGATGGGTGGTCGACGGATATGCGTGGTTGGTCAGGCGCTGCAGCATGTCGCCGATGTTGACCACGATGGTGTCGGCGTCGGAGGTGAACGGCACCCACCCGCCCTGCTTGGACCTCACTTCCAGGCCGGCGGCGCTGGCGCCGACCAGCAGGGTGATGAGATTGATGTCTTCGTGCGCGCCGGCGCGCACGTTGGGAATATCGTCGGCGGTGATCGGCGGGTAATGGATCGCGCGCAGGATCGAATTGCCGGAGTCGGTCTTGTCGGCGAAATAGGCTTCGGGCAAATCGAGGTGCAGCGCCAGCGCCGACAGCACCCGCGAACCCAGCGCGTCCAGCGCCTGGTACAGCGCATATCCGCGCTCGCGCATGTCGGGCGTTTCCTGGGGCCACAGGTTGGGCGGCATCACCTCGCGATAGCCGGAATCTTCCGGGATCTCGCGGCCGATATGCCAAAACTCCTTCAGATCGAAATGCTTGGAATCCTTCGCGGTTTCCACGCCGAACGCGGTATAGCCGCGGGCGCCGCCCGTGCCGGGAAGGTGGTACTGCATCTTGGTATCGGTGGGCAGCGCGAAGAAACGCTGGAACGTGTCGTACGCGCCGTCGATCAGATCCTGCGGAATGCCGTGGCCGCGGATGCCGGCGAAGCCCCATTCGCGGTAGGCCGCGCCGAGTTCGGCGACGAAAGCCTCGCGATCAGTGTCGTATCTGCGGATGTCGAGGGTCGGAATATACGGGGCGGAAGCCTGGGTCATGTCGTTCTGTCGTCCTGGAATACTTCGTCAAGATTACCGCTGCCGGGCCGGCATGGGCGATGCGGAATTCCGGTGACGGACGGCCAGGCCGTCCCTGATCGCGATCAAGCGCAGATCGGCTGGCCGGGCCGCCGGTCAGACCGCGGCGCGCACCGCTTCGGCCAGCCGGTCCAGCGTGGATTGCATGAGCTGGGCGTCGTCGGCCTCGACCGTCACACGCACCACCGGCTCGGTGCCCGAGGGACGCAGGAAGGCGCGGCCCCTGCCCCGCACTGCCGCCTGGGCTTCGGCCAACGCGGCTTTCACGCTGTCGGCCTCGGCCGGCCTGCTGCCCGCGGTCGCTTTCACGTTGACGGTCTTCTGCGGCACCTTGCCGAAACCGGCCAGCACCTGCTGCAGGCTCAGGCCGCGCCGGCGCAGGACTTCCAGCACCTGCAGCGCGCTGATGATGCCGTCGCCGGAGCTGACCCGGTCCAGGCACAGCAGATGACCGGAGGTTTCGCCGCCGAGTACCGCATCGTGTTCCAGCAGCGCCTGATGGACGTAGCGGTCGCCGACCCTGGTGCGCACGAAGGCGATGCCGCGTTCCGCGAAGGCGCGCTCCAGTCCGTAATTGGTCATCAGCGTGCCGACCACCGGGCCGCGCAGACGCCCGCTGTCCTGCCAGTCGGTGGCGAGCACGTACAGCAGATCGTCGCCGTCGCGCACGATGCCGTCGCTGTCGACGAACAGCAGCCGGTCGCCGTCGCCGTCGAAAGCGATGCCCAGGTCCGCGCCGCTGGCCAGCACGCGCGCGACAAGGGCATCCGGATGGGTGGAACCGACACCGTCGTTGATGTTGACGCCGTTGGGGTCGACGCCCATCGCATCCACCTGGGCGCCGAGTTCGCGCAGCACAAGCGGGCCGATCTGGTAGGTCGCGCCATGAGCGCAGTCGACCACGATCTTCATGCCGCCCAGATCGAAACGCCGCGGCACCGAGCTTTTGCAGGCTTCGACATAGCGACCGATGGTGTCGCGGGTGCGCACGGCCTTGCCGAGCTGGTCGGACGCGACCGTGCCGAAGGGTTTTTCGAGCGCGGCCTCGATCGCCAGCTCGGTGGCGTCGTCGAGTTTTTCGCCCTCGGCCGAGAAGAATTTGATGCCGTTGTCGTAGTGCGGGTTGTGCGAAGCGCTGATGACGATCCCGCCGTCGGCCCCCAGCGAACGGGTGAGGTGCGATACCGCCGGCGTGGGCATCGGGCCCATCAACTGCACGTCGACGCCGGCCGCGACCAGCCC
>JAYUUH010000596.1:0-7443 GCA_043754745.1 Lysobacter sp. | reverse complement strand
GCTTCATCGCACGCTGCCATTCCGGCAGACCGCGGGCAACGCCAGCCAGCGCGGACGCATCGGCGGAAGTGCCATGCTTGGCGAGCCGTTCCTTCTTCTTCTCCGCATCCCACATCGCGTTCAGCGCGTCGCTGTCGGCGATGCTCATGCCCATGAACACGTGCGGATGCCGGCGCTCCATCTTGTCGCTGATCGCAGCGACCACATCGCCGAACGCGAACGCGCCCTGCTCTTCGGCCATGCGCGAATGGAACACGACCTGGAACAACAGGTCGCCGAGTTCTTCCTTCAGATCGTCGAGGTCGCCGCGGTCGATCGCATCGGCGACTTCGTAGGCTTCCTCCACCGTATACGGCGCGATGGTGGCGAAGGTCTGTTTCAAGTCCCACGGGCAACCGCCCTGCGGGTCGCGCAGGCGAGCCATGATTGCGAGCAGGCGTTGGATGTCGGTGTGATCGGTCATCGCTTGGCGGGACCATTCAATACGAAGGCTTTTCGTAAGAACGGCTTCAGCCGCGATACGACGAAGATCGAGCCTGAAGGCCCTCCTACGACAAGCTGTGCTTTACACGACGTCATCCGACCCATTGCCGCCACGGCAACGCCGCATCCCCCAGCGCCACGAAATCGCCGTTGAGCAGCGTATCGCGCTGGTTGTAGCGGAAAGGCCGGCCCTGCGGGTCCAGCACGCGGCCGCCGGCGGCTTCGACGATGACCTGCCCGGCGGCGGTGTCCCATTCGCTGGTCGGCGCGAAGCGCGGATACACATCGATGGCGCCTTCGGCGACGCGGCAGAATTTCAGCGACGAGCCGACGCCGACGGTTTCCAGTTCGCCCATCTGTGCCGCCATTTTCGCCATGAACGCTTCGGTGCGCGCGTCGCGGTGCGAACGGCTGGCGGCCACGCGCAGCGGCGGGCTTGGCCGCGCGCGGGTGTTCAGCGTGATTTCGTCGCCGATATCGTCGCGGCGATACGCGCCGTGGACCAGATCGCCCCACCACAACTCACCGGTGACCGGCGCCTGGATCACGCCGAACGTGGCCACGCCGTCTTCGATCAGCGCGATGTTGACGGTGAACTCGCCGTTGCGCTTGACGAATTCGCGGGTGCCGTCGAGCGGATCGACCAGCCACAGCCGCGACCAGCTGCGGCGGGTAGCGATATCGATTTCCGCCGATTCTTCCGACAACACCGGAATATCGGGCGTGATCCGCTGCAGCCCATCGACGATGCGCCGATGCGAGGCGAGATCGGCGGCGGTCAGCGGGCTGTCGTCGGTCTTGTGTTCGACATCGAACGGATGTTCATAGATCGCGAGGATATCGGCGGCGGCGGCAACCGCCAGCGCGATCACGCTTTCGCGCACCGCATCTTCAAGCAACATCGGCATGGCGCAACCACTCCCTGACCAGAAAAAGAGCGGCGATCGAGCGCCCCTCGGAAAAATCCTCGGCGAGGATCAATTCGTGCAGCGCGTCGAGCTTCCACGGCACCACGTCCAGTATTTCCGGCTCGTCGCCGGGCAGACGCTCTTCGTACAGATCGCGCGCCAGCACCAGCACGGTCTCGTGCCCCATGTAGGTCGGCGCCAGGCTGATGCGGCGCAGCACGGTCAACGAACGCGCGCCGTAGCCGGCTTCTTCCTTCAACTCGCGGTTCGCGGCCTCTTCGGGCGTCTCGCCGGCATCGATCTTGCCCTTGACCAGGCCCAATTCGTAGCGATGGGTGCCGGCGGCATACTCGCGGATCAGCAGCGCGGTATTGTCGTCCAGCATCGGCACCACGATCACCGCGCCGTGGCCGGTGGCGGGCGCGCGCTGGTAGAGCCGGCGCTCACCGTTGGAGAATTCGAGGTCCAGCTCCTCGATCACGCGCTCGGGATCGCCGCGACGGCGGCGGACCTCGTGGATGGTCGGCAATGGCCGGCTCATGGCGCACCTGCACGGACGCGCCGGGCGATAATGGGAGAATGAAGACGCATGTGCCGATGATAAACGACAAGGGTGTGAGCGAAGCGACCGCCGGTGGTTCCGATCTGGCCGATCGCTGGCGCGCGCGCGACC
Source organism: Lysobacter sp. (assembly GCA_043754745.1). Lineage (GTDB taxonomy): Bacteria > Pseudomonadota > Gammaproteobacteria > Xanthomonadales > Xanthomonadaceae > Lysobacter_I. Next base: position 5,379 of record JAYUUH010000596.1, on the reverse strand, counting down.
TCGCGGTGCTGTGGCACCCCTGCACGCAGATGCGCGAACACCCGGACACCCTGCCGCTATTGCCGGTGGCGCGGGGCGAAGGCGCCTGGTTGATCGGCCACGACGGCAGTCGCACGCTGGACGCGATCAGCAGTTGGTGGACCAACATCCATGGTCACAGCGAGCCGCGCATCGCCGAGGCCATCGGTCGTCAGGCGCGCACACTCGAGCACGTGATCCTGGCCGGCGTGTCGCACGCGCCGGCGGTGGAGCTGGCCGAACGCCTGCTGGCGATGGCCCCGCGCCAGCCCGGCCGCGCGCCGCTGAGCAAGGTGTTCTACGCCGACAACGGTTCGGCCGGCGTGGAAGTGGCGCTGAAGATGGCCTTCCACTGGTTCCGCAACCGGGGCGAACCACGAAGAACCAAGTTCGTGGCGCTGGAAAACGGCTACCACGGCGAAACCATCGGCGCGCTGTCGGTCGGCGACATTCCGCTGTACCGCCGCGTGTACGCGCCGCTGCTGGTCGAATGCCTGTTCGCGCCATCGCCCGACGCCTACACCGCACCCGAAGGCTGCAGCGCACAGGCGCATGCCGAAGCGGCCGCCGACGCCCTCGCTCGCCTGCTCGACGCGCATCCGGGCGAAATCTGCGCGCTGATTATGGAACCGCGGGTGCAGTGCGCGGGCGGCATGCGCATGCACGACCCGGTGTATCTCAAGCGCGTGCGCGATCTGTGCGATGTCCACGGCATGTTCCTGATCGCCGACGAAATCGCGGTGGGATTCGGCCGCACCGGACCGATGTTCGCCAGCGAGGACTCCGGCGTGATGCCCGACCTCCTCTGTCTGTCTAAAGGCCTGACCGGCGGCGCTCTGCCGCTGGCGGCGGTGCTGGCGACGCAGGCGCTGTACGACGGTTTTCTCGACGATTCTCGGGACAAAGCCTTCCTGCATTCGCACAGCTACACCGGCAATCCGCTGGCCTGCGCGGCGGCGCTGGCGTCGCTGGACATCTTCGAACACGACGACGTGCTGGCGCGCAATCGCGAGACGTCGGCGAAGATGCGTCGTCTCGCGGTCGGAATCGGCGCACACCGACATGTCGCCGACATGCGCCAGGCCGGCATGATCGTCGCGTTCGAGCTCACCCGCGACGGCGACAGGCGCATGCCGTTCGACCCGGCGCTGCGGATCGGACTGCGCGCCTATCGCGCGGCGCTGGCGCGCGGCGTGCTGCTGCGCCCGCTCGGCGACGTGCTGTACTGGATGCCGCCGTACTGCGTCGACGATGCGCAGTTGCAGCTGCTCGCGGAGATCACGCTCGCCGCCATCGAGGAAGCCACCGCATGAGCGACTGCCGCGTCATGACATGCGTCGCGCACTTCCTTTTGTGGGAGCGACGCAAGTCGCGACTGCAATCCAGCAACATCATGGCCTGTCGCGACTTGCGTCGCTCCCACAAGACACCGGACATCGGGAGCACCGCATGCGCCTGACCCGCGTCCATGTCGACCAGCCGCTCGCACCCGGTGCGCGCGTAACCCTGCACGAAAGCGCGGGCGCGCATTTGGTGCGCGTGCTGCGACTGCGCGAAGGCGACGCCTGCGTGCTGTTCAACGGCGACGGCCACGATTACGACGCTCGACTGCTCAGCGCCGGCAAGCGCGGCGTGGAGGCGGAAGTAGATGCGGTGCGCGTCGTCGACAACGAATCGCCGCTGCGGCTGGTGCTGCTGCAGGGCATCGCCCGCGGCGAAAAAATGGACCTGATCCTGCAGAAGGCGACCGAGCTTGGCGTGGCCGCGATCGCGCCGGTGTTCGCTGATCGCACCGAAGTAAAGCTCGACGGCGAGCGTCTGGAGAAGCGCGTCGCGCACTGGCGCAGCGTCGTGACCTCGGCCTGCGAGCAGAGCGGACGCGCGCGCATTCCAAGCGTGCTGCCGCCGCGCGGGCTGGCCGAAGCCGCGGCCTCGCTGGACGCGGATGCGCTGAAGCTCACGCTCGATCCAGTCGGCGAACATCGTTTCGATACGCTGTCGCCGAGCGTCGCCGGCGGCATCGTGATCGGCATCGGCCCGGAAGGCGGCTGGTCGGAAAAGGACCGCGTCATCCTGCGGACGCACGGCTTCAGCGGCCTGCGCCTCGGTCCACGCGTGCTGCGCACGGAAACCGCCGGGCTGGCCGCGATCGCGGCGCTGCAGGCGAGGTTCGGGGATTTGTAGCGTCTCTATTATTCCGGTCGCAACACCACAAACCGAAAATGCATCGCGTCAAGACAACGCGGCGACTAAGCCCACCAGCGCCAACTTCGCGGCCATGCCACACATGCACCAGAAGATCGCGTCCTGCGCTGCCTGCCTGCGACCGCTGGACATCATCACAGCGGCGACGATCAACGAAATCAACACACCCGCAATCGCGCAACCAATGCAGCCGAAAGGCGACAGTCCGGCCCCGGAATGCGCGCGTTTCTCTTCGCGCTCGCGGGCGAGCGTCTGGACGATTGCGGTCTCTATTTCAGGTTTGGCATAGTCCACGCCACGGCGATCGAGCTCATCGCGAGCGAGCGCAACAACCTCAGGAATGTAATCTTCTTCGCCGGCATGCGCGACGCGAAGCAGACCGTTATCGTCGGCCTGCTCGAATTTACGCCGGATCGCCGCGAGATCAGCCTGCATACACGACGCCGATCAAGCCGCCGGGCGCAACACCTCGACGATCATCCGCTCGGCGGCGTCGAGATCGGGCACCAGCGCCACGTCCTCGTTGAACATCACCCGCATGCGGATGCCGTCGGGGATCTCTTCGCCATGCTCGCTGTCGACGATCATGTTGTCGCGGGAAATCGTGACCAGGCGGGGGAAGCCCTGCGCCACCAGTGCGAAGTAAGGCAGTTTCGGGTCGCCGCCGAGGGCCTTGATCACGATGACCTTGGTGCCGACCGCTGCGCCTTCAGCATGCGTACCGGCGATGCGCGCGAACGAGACCAGCGGCAGGCGCCAACCGCGCCAGCGGATCTGGCCGAGCAACCACTCCGGAGCGTTTTCCAGCGGCTCCGGATCGACATAGGACAGCACTTCGACCGTCGCCGCGTTCGGCAGCAACAGCTGCGAGCCGGCGATCTGGATGAGGACGCCTCGGATGTCGTTGACGGTCGTGCTGTTCACGGGAGTGCTCGTCCTGGGTTCGTTCAACTGGGCCAGCGCGACGCGAGCCGGCCGGCGAGTTCGGCGGGCAGGCCGGAGGTCACCCCGCGATTGCGCAGTTCGGCGCATGCGGCGCCGTCGTAGCAGTCTTCCGGGGATTGGGCGAAAACCTGCGTGCCGGTTGCGGCGGAAGCCATCGCGCTGCCCACGAGTTGCGGATCGCTGCCGCTCAGGAATACGAGGGCACTGGCGTCGGAGGGCAGCGACGCCAGCATCGCCGCAGGCGGAGCTGCGTCATCGACGAAGGCGAACGTGCCCCCGCGCGCGGTCAAACCGATGCCGTCGGGCAGGAAATAGATCGTTCCGGCGCTTGCGGTCGCGCCGCTTTGCGCCAACGCGACCGGCAGCGCCGCGGTGCGCTCCATCTGCGCGACCAGGCGATCGTAGCGACCGCCCTGCAGATGCAGGCGCACCAGCACGACGGCCATGAATCCGGCCGGGAGCGACGACAACAGCTGACGCGCGGGATCGGGGCCGCCAAGACCGGCTTCGATCAGCACCAGCGGCGTGGCCTGGGTGCCGGACGCTTCGTTCGCGCCTTCATCGAAATCGACCAGCGACAGGCCGGAAATGCGCGATTCCAGTGCCGACATGTCGTGCAAGGACGGACTGGACGCGGATTTGCCGGCCACGATCGGCGCTTCGTCGACGGGGGCCAGCGACAGGCCATCGAGCGAGTATTCCGATCTGGCTTCCGTACGCATGGCGACCGGTGCAGAGACAGGCGCGGCATCGGCGGCGGCGGCCACACTGCTCGCGATCAGCGCTTCGAACGACATCACCTCTTCGGAAGAGATCAGCGATTCCCGTTCGCGCGACGGCGCGGCGGCAGAAGACATCGGGTCGAAATCCAACGCATCGAAACCGGCAACATCCTCGTCGATGAAGTCGAGTCCACCGTCGAAGCCGCCATCCAGCTGGATCTTCGCGGCCGGCTCGCCGATCAACGGCGGCAGATCGGTCGCGGACAGTTCTTCGAGGAAGAAGGCGTCCTCATCGAGCCGCATCGGCACGACACTCGACGATCCGGTGGAGACGCGGTCGAGCTGCAGCTCATCCAGGGTCATGCCGTCCAGCGACATGCTGTCCAGCGACATATCTTCGATACCGCCGCCGTCGGTCGTGAACGCATCGAACGACATGGCATCGCGCGCAGCGACGTTCGCATGCGGCTCGGCATCGAACGACTCCAAGGCCATCGTTTCGAACGAGGCGGTCTGGAACGCTTTTGGCGCAGCGGCGTTCGCATACGGCTCAGCATCGAACGACTCCAGGGCCATCGTTTCGAACGAGGCGGTCTGAAAAGCTTCGATTCCGGAGTTGGATGGCGGCGGCGCAACCGACGGAAGCGGCGGCGGCACCGCGTGCGTTGGTGCGGTTTGCACGGGCGCGACCTGGAGGGGCGCGGCATGCGTTGCGGAATCCGGATCCGGAATCGCATCGATCAGCGTTGTATCCGCTGGCAGCAGCGCGATCCCGGGCACGATGTCCACCGGCGTGCCGTCGGCCGGGACGCTGTCCGCATGCGCCAGCGCTTCACGGGTGAAGGCCGTCATGTCCACGTCGGCATACGCCGCCGCGGGCTTCGGGATCTGCCCGGGAGACGGCTGCCAGTCCTGCTCGCTTTCGGTGCCGGGGGGCAGCACGTTGCTGTCGTGGCGCAGCTTGGCGGAAAGATGGCGCGCCCAACGCGCCGCATCCCAGCCGGTTCGGTGCGCGGCGACATCGGCTTCGTCGTAGATCACCGTCAGCGCCGGGTCCGCGAGCAGGCCCTCGAGCTTGTCGAGCATCGGTTCGATGCTCGGTTCCAGCGCGACCAGCACCGCCTGCGGATCCAGCGCGCGCAGTGTGCCTTCGTCGGCGTTCGCTGGGTCGACGGTGACCAGCAGCTCGGCCCCCGCCTGACGCACCGCTTCGGCAAGATGATCGGCGGCCTTGCCCGCGCGCGCCAACAGGACGACGCGCGGCGCGGCCGCGTTGGAGACGGCGTCAACCATCGGACCTCACCGGTTTCGGCTCGCTGGCTTCCAGCAGCGAGAACACGTTGCGCATGAGTTCGTTCTCCTGATAAGGCTTGCCGAGGTAACGGTCGACGCCGATATCCATCGCGCGCTGGCGGTGTTTGTCGCCGGTACGCGAGGTGATCATGATGATCGGCACGTTGGCCAGGCGCGGATCCGCCTTCATCGTGGT
>JAYUUH010000595.1:0-22720 GCA_043754745.1 Lysobacter sp. | reverse complement strand
GCCGCCGTCGTTTCCGCTGCCGCTGGCGCCTGGCGCGGGCCGGGTCGCTCGCTGAGCAATTGCAGGCGTGCGATGCCCGATGGCGCCTCGGCGGCCGTCGGCGGCGGCGCATCCGGCCGCAACAGCCACCACGCGGCCACGCCGAGATTGAGTACCGCCAGCAGGACGATCGATGCGCGCAAGGTCATGCCGGGATTGTCGCCCAAGCCGCCAAGCCTTCCAACACGAGCGACGGTGCGTGCGCCGCGTCGCCGCTCAGGCCGGACAGGGCAAGGGCGCCGCCGCCGTGCAGGATCAGGGTCGGTGCCGCGCCCAGCAGCGCCTCGGCATCGCGAAATCCGCGTTCGATCAGCGCCAGCGCGGCGCCGTCGCAGCCGGAGCGCAGCGCATCCGCGGTGTTGTCGGCGAACGCGACGTATTCGCCGCCGTGTTCGGGAAGTTGCGCCGCGCGTGCATGCAGGGCTTCGCGCATCAATGCCGGCGACGGTGCGATCCGGCCGCCGCGATGCAGGCCATCGGTGTCGATCAGATCGATCGTGATCGCGGTCCCGATGCCGACCACCAGCCACGGCGCCGCGATGGATGTCTTCGCAAGCCTGTCGCGCGCACGTGCGCCGAGCATCGCCAGGAAGCGGTCCGCGCCCAGCGATTCCGGCTGCGGGTAGGCGATGCGCAGGCCGTCGAACGCCGCCATGGTCCGCGCGATCGAGATCCGCCCGCAGCGCGCGGCCAGCGCATCCAGCAGTCGGGCGCGCAGCGCGGCCGACCCGACTATGGTCAACGCCGCCGTCTCGAAACGCGCCGGCAGCGCCGCATCCCAGTCCGTGGGCAGCGCGTCGCCGTCGTGCGCGACGGCCAAGACGGTACCGAGGCTACCGTCGCCGCGCAGCGCGGCATACTTCAGCCGGGTGTTGCCGAGGTCGAAGAGCACAGTCGTCATCGTGTCGCCATCATGCCCGTTCAGGTGCCTGTGCGAGTGCCTGCGCCGGTGGGCGCCTGCGCACGCTCATTTCGCCCGCGCGCAGCAGCCATTCGCCGTCGTCGGTGCGCAGGCGCAGCGCGCCGTCGTCGGCGATGCCGGCGGCGACACCCGCATGCGTGCGGTCGCCGATGGTCGCGACGACTTCAGCATCGCGCAACGCATCCAGCGCAGCGAAGCGCGGCAGGAACGGCGCCAGGCCTTCGCTGTCGAAGCGATCGAGCCCTTCGACCAGCGCCGCCAGCAGCGTGGCGGCGACGCGATTGCGCGCCGGCAGAGTTTGGCCCAGCAGTGCGTGCAGGTCTGTCCAAGGCTGGTCGATGCCTGCTGCGGCCGTCGCTGGCATGCGCAGATTCACGCCGAGACCGACCACCGCGCGCGGCCGGCCGGCCTGCAGGCCGGCTTCGACCAGCACGCCGCCGAGTTTGCGCAGTGCCCCGCCGTCGATCGTGACCAGATCGTTCGGCCATTTCACCCGGACCGTGTCCGCGCCCAGCGCATGCAGGGCTTCGGCGGCGGCGATGCCGGCGACCAGGCTCAGTCCGCCGAGGCGAGCGAGCGCGCCGTCGAAGCATCGTGCGACCGACAGATACAGATTGCTGCCGGGCGGCGAGGTCCAGACGCGGCCCTGACGGCCGCGCCCGCCGCTCTGATGCTCCGCGAATAGTGCGGCGATGCCCTGCGTGGGCGTTTCGCGGCGCAGCAGTTCGCTGTTGGTCGAATCGATGCTGTCGACGATCTCGAGACTGGCGATACGCGCTTCCGTGGCCGCGGGCAATGCCGCGCGCAGCGAAGCGAGATCGAGCGGATCGCCGGGAATGTCCGACGTCATCCGCGACGCGCCCAGCGGTGCAGCAGCCGCGCTTTCTCGAAGCGCGACTCGGTGCCCGCGCGCAGTCGCGCGATGTTCGCGCGATGGGTGAACAGCAGCAGCAGCGCGACGGCGATCGCGAAACTCAGCCGCACCGGCTCGGCATGCGTCGTCACCGCCAACAGCGCCAAGGACACACCAGCGAGGATCGTGCTCAGGCCGACGTAGCCGGTGAGGATCAGTACGCCCAACCATACCGCGAGCAGCAGCGGCACCGCCGCCGGCCACAGCACAACGATGCCGCCGACCACCGTAGCTGCGCCCTTGCCGCCGCGGAAGCCGTGCCACAGCGGCCACACGTGACCAATGGCCGCTGCGAACGCGGTGGCGTAGGGCAGCCATGCGACGTTGCCGTCGTCGGCGAATCGCAATCCTACCCATGCCGCCAGCGCACCTTTGCCGATATCGATTACCACCGCCGCCAGCGCGAACTTCGCGCCCTGCGTCCGGAACGCATTGGTGCCGCCGGCGTTGCCGCTACCCTGGGTGCGGATGTCCACGCCGCCGCGCAGCTTGCCCAGCAGCAGGCTGCCGGAGAGCGAACCAAGCGCGTATGCGCCGAGGATGAGCATGGAAGCGGAGACAATAGGCGTCACGCGTCCACCTTCACGCAGCGACCATAAATCGAATCCGCACCGATCCAGTCGTTGATGTAGCCGCGATTGTTGCCGATCTGGAACCGCTCGCCCTGGATCGCTTTGATCAGATGCAAATATTCGGCGCCTTCGACCTTGCACAGCACGATGTCGTCGATGCGCAGGACCGAGATATCGTCGATCGGTTCGACAGTGCAGAGTTGCCCGGATTCGATGCGACCGGTCATGGAGCCGCTGGTCGGACGGAAGCTGACGTGCTCGCCGAGCTTGAGTGTTTCGATGTGTCGTGTCGCCCAGCCCATCCGTTCCTGCTCTTCGTTCCGGTACCGATCCGCTCGCCTGTCGGCGCCGCCACCTTCGGCGGCATGTTGTCCGGCAGATGTTATCCCGGCGCCGGCTGGAACGACGCCACCAATGTCCCGCGTCCGGCGTGCGCGCCGATGGCGGGGCCGGTGTCGACCAGATGCGCTTCGACGATATCGACGCGCTCGCGCAGCGCGGCCAGCAGGCGTTCGCCGTCGGCCGGCGCATCGCAGTGACCGACGATGAGCCGCAGCCGCGTGTGTTTGCCCAAGGCTTTGAGCGCGCGCTTTGCGACATATGCGGCGAATGCTTCCGGTGCTTTCGCTTTTGCGAACAGGCCGCCGACGATGCCGAGCTTGCCGTCCTTGTTCACCCGGGCGATCGGGGTGAGCCCGGTGAAGCGCACCGCGGGCTCTGCCCACGCGGGAATGCGTCCGCCGCGCACGGCATGACTGATGTCGCGAGCCACGGCCCAGGTGAGGGTGAGCGGGCGCAGGCGTTCGAGCTCGCGCAGGATCGCGTCCGCATCGGCGCCGGCATCGGCCAGTTCGGCGGCGCGCCAGGTCAGCAGACCCTGGCCGCCGGCGACGTTGACGGTGTCGAACACCCGAACCTTGCCGGTATCGCCCCGTGCTGCGGCGTGTTCCGCCGACTGGAGCGTGCCGGAGATCGCGCGCGACAGGCCGACGTACACCACCATCGGATGATGCGCGCACAGGAATTCGAACTGGCGCCGGAAATCGCCGGGCGGCGGCTGGCTGGTATGCGGCAACTGGTGCGACGCTGCCATCCGCCGGTAGAACTCGCCGGTGGCGAGGCCGATCTTGTCCAGATAATCGCGGCCGTCCAGGTTCACCCGCACCGGCACCACATGCACGCCGTGCCGTTCGATGATCGCCTCGGGCAGGTCGGCGGCGCTGTCGGTGATGATCGCGACGCGGTCGGCGCGCGCCGGGCTGCGCGACTGCAGCAACATGTCGTCGGCCTTCATGCCTTCGACCGTCGCGAACGCGGCGCAGGCGTCGAACAACCGCTGCGGCGCGCCGACGTGCGCATGCACGCGCATCCGCGTGCTGCCGCCGGCCAGCACCATCGAATCGGCGCCGATCGCCTCCAGCGCCGCGCGCAGCGGTTCGCGCTGGATCTGCATGCCGCGCTCGCTATCCACGATCAGCAGGCATTCGGTACACCAGCGGCGCTCGGGATCGACCTCGCCGTGCGCCGCGTGGCCGTCGTCATGCCTGTCGCCGTGTTCGAGGACGTCATGCTCATGAATGTCGTCGCTTTCGTTCGCCGCGCGCAAATGCGCACGCACGCGCATGGCGCGCGGGCCGCCGTCGACGAATTCGGCGATGCCTTCGAGCAGGTCGACGAAGCCCTGCGCGCCGGCATCGACCACGCCCGCCTTCTGCAGCAGCGCCATCTGCTGCGGGGTGCGCGCCAATGCGCTGCGCGCCTGCGCCAGCGCGCTGGAGAAGCCGCCGCGCGGATCGTCGCGCAGCCGGGTCGCGGCTTCCTCCATCGCGTCGGCGAAGCTGTCGATCACGCTGAGGATGGTGCCTTCAACGGGATGGGCGAGGGCGCTGCGGGCGCTGTCGGCGCCGTGGCGCACCGCCGCGGCCAGTGTCTGCGCATCCAGGGCCGGCTGGGCGCGCGCGTGTTCGGCGACCCCGTGCAGGAATTGGGCGAGGATCGCCCCGGAGTTGCCGCGCGCGCCGTCGATGGCGTCGTCGCCGATCCGCTTCAGCAGCTCGCCGATGTGGCGGCTGCGCCGGCTCAGCGCGCCGTTCAGCACGCTGCCCAGGGTGAAGGCGAGGTTGTTGCCGGTATCGCCATCGGCCACCGGAAAGACATTGATTTTATTGAGCCCATCGCGGGCGGCGATGACCCGGCGCGCGCCGGCGATCAGCGCCCGGCGCAGGGCCGGTGCGGTCAGGGTGCCGGGGTTGTGGGCCGTGCTCCCGCTCTTCTGACGGGGAGGGGGGACGGTATCGGGCTGCGGGTCGGGGACAGGTCTGTTCACGCCGCGAGTCTGCCGCAACTGCGCCGGGTCGGATGTTGCGACGCAGCAGGACGGCATTCGCCGGATGGCCACGCCAGCGCAGTCACATCCGCGCTATAGTCGGGGTCTTGTCTGGGCCCTCCCCATTCGATGGAAGTCGTCATGCGCCGCTCACGCCTCGTTCTTTTCACGACTCTCGCGCTCGCATTGGCCAGCCTGCCGGTGGCCGCTCGCACATCGCCATTGTTGAGCGCCAATGAAGAGGCCGCGGAATGCCCCGACATTGTGGCCGCGACCGACGACGCCCAGGCCGCTCAGGCGACCAAGCCGGCCGCTGCCAAGCGCAATGCGGCGCCCGCCAGCAACAAGGCGGCTCCGGTCACGCGCGGTAATGGCGCCCCGCCGGTCCGCGCACCGCGCTGGCACCGCTTCCTGCCCGGCATGTTCCGCTGATCGCCAGCGTTCGACTTGCTGAAAGCTTTTGCGCTGGTTCGTGGGCTCTTCGCGCGAACCGATCCCGGAATCGATCCCGCCCAGTGGCGCCGCATCCGCGCCAACCTGCCCTGGATCCATGCGCTCGACCCCGAACGTGACGCCCGCCTCGCGGCGCTGAGCGCGCACTTCCTGCATCGTAAAACCATCACTCCGGTCGACGGCCTGACGCTCGATCCGGATCAACGCTGCATGCTCGCCGCAGTGTGCTGCCTGCCGCTGCTCGAATTCGGCGCGGAAGGCCTGCACGGCTGGTCGCAACTCATCGTCTACCCGGACGCGTTCCGGGTGCAGCGGGACCATGTCGATGCCGCTGGCGTGCTGCACACCGAGGATCAGGATCTCATTGGCGAGTCCTGGGATGCCGGCCCCCTGATCCTGTCCTGGGCCGATGTGCAGGCCGACCTCGACGATCCCGATGCCGGCTGCTGCGTCGCCGTGCACGAGATGGCGCACAAACTCGACATGCTCGACGGCGTGATGGACGGCACCCCGCCGCTGCCGCGCGACTGGCAGCGGGCATGGGCGCAGGATTTCCAGTGCGCCTACGACGTCTTCGTGGCCGAATTGGATGCCGGCCGCGAGACCGCGATCGATCCCTACGCTGCGGAATCCACCGACGAGTTCTTCGCGGTCTGCAGCGAATACCACTTCAGCGCGCCGCAGCTGCTGCGCGGAGAGATGCCGGCGATCGCCGCGCATCTGGAACGCTTCTACGGTCGCAGTCCGTTCGGGTGAGTCCTGGACCGCTGACCCTGAGCGGCGATTTCGATTGTGTCTACCGTACGTCGCACTAGGCCCCGCCTGCGCCCGACTCATGGCGGGCCTACAACCCCGGCGGCAGCGTCACTTCGAAACGCGCGCCGCCGAGTTCTTCCGAACTTCCCACCTCCAGCTCGCCGCGATAGCTGCGCACGATGTCCTGCACGATCGCCAGACCGATGCCGTGGCCCTGCACGCGCTCGTCGCCGCGCACGCCGCGCTGCAGTACCAGCGCGATCTTTTCCTCGCGGATGCCGGGGCCGTCGTCTTCCACCCGCAGCAACAGGCCGGGGCGGCGATTGGGCGCGCTTTCGCCAGCCTTCGCGGTGAGCAGTACTCGCGAGTGCGCCCATTTGAATGCGTTTTCCAGCAGATTGCCCAGCAGTTCCTGCAAGTCGCCCTTCTCGCCGTAGAAGCGCGCTTCGGGATCGATCTCGAATTCGCAGAGCACGCCTTTCTGCGAATAGACCTTCTCCAGCCCGCTGACGATTTCCTCGGCGTTGGCTTCGAGCGCCAACGGCGCCGCGAACAGCTTGTGGCCGCCGGACGCCGCGCGGCTGAGCTGGTAGCCGACCAGATCGTTCATGCGCTTGAGCTGTTCGTCGAGCTCGGCGCGCAGCTCGGGACCATCGGTGCCGCTGTCCATCCGGCTGCGCAGCACCGCCAACGGGGTTTTCAGGCTGTGCGCGAGGTCGGCGAGGATGTTGCGCTGGCGGTCGAGATTCTCGCGTTCGCTCTCGATGAAGGCATTGATGCTTTCGGTCAGCGGCTCCAGCTCGCGCGGGTGGCGTTCGCTCATCCGGTGCGCGATGCCGCGCTGCACGCGCTTGAGTTCGTCGATCACCCGGCGCAACGGGTGCAGGCTCCAGCGCAGCACAGCGACCTGGAGCATCAGCAGCAGCATGCCGACGCCGCCGAGGTAGCCCCACAGTGCGCGGCGGAACACCGTGAGCTGGTTCTGCAACCGCGCCGTGTCTTCCAGGATGTAGATGGTATGCGGCACTTCGTCGGATAGATCGTCGCCCGGCCACACCAGCCCATAGCCGAATCGGTACGCCTGGCTGGTTTCGCCGTTGGACTTCACGTATTCCAACGGGCCTTCAAAGCGTTCCTGCCCGGCCCTGAGCATCCGCACCTGCGGCAACTGCGGTCCGCGCGCGGAATCGGAATCCCACAGTACGAACGGCAGCACGATCTGGGCGTACAGGCCGCTGCCCGGGCGCTTCAGGCGCGGATCGGGGAGTTTGTCGTCGTAGGGCGGCACCAGGTCGCCGCCGCGGCTGAACTCGGTCTCGCGGGCGAAATCGAGCGCGTAATCGCGCAACCGGCCGCGCAAGATGTTCTCGGAGGTGCTGAGGAAGGCGCGGTCCAGCGCGTAGCCGGCCAGCGCCAGGAACGCGATCAGGCCGAGGCTGGCCGCCAGCAGCTGTCGCGTCTGCAGCGAACGCGGGCGCCAGTGGTACAGGCGCTCACGCTTGGCCATGGCAAAGACCCGGATTTCCGTATGCGATGCCGCGACGCATCGGTCTGCGGCTTCGTGGACGAAGTGGTGGAACCTGGTTCAAATGTCGGACTTCAAACGTTGGGCTTCCAACGACTCGATCAAAACATCGGGATTCAAACGTCGCCGGTGCGTGCGATCGCGAAACGGTAACCGCGGCCACGGACGGTTTCGATCGGCTTCAACGCGCCATCGGGATCGAGCTTCTTGCGCAACCGGCCGATGAACACTTCGAGCACATTGGAGTCGCGGTCGAAATCCTGTTGGTAAATGTGCTCGGTCAGGTCCGCCTTCGACACCAGCTCGCCAGCGTGCATCATCAAATACTCCAGCACCTTGTATTCATAGCTGGTCAGGTCGACGTTGGTGCCGTTGACGCTGACCGTCTGCGCGGCCAGATCCAGCGTGACCGGGCCGCATTCCAGCGCGGGTTTGCTCCAGCCGGCGGCGCGGCGCACCAGGGCGTTGATCCGCGCCAGAAGCTCTTCGACGTGGAAGGGTTTGACCAGGTAATCGTCGGCACCCTGCTTCAGGCCTTCGACCTTGTCCTGCCAGCTGGAACGCGCGGTCAGGATGAGCACGGGGAACTGCTTGCCTTCGCCGCGCAGGGCCTGGATCAGCTCCATGCCCGACATTTTCGGCAGGCCGAGATCGATGATCGCAAGATCGAACGGTACTTCACGACCCATGTACAGGCCTTCCTCGCCGTCCTGGGCAGTATCCACCGCGAAACCTTCGCGCTTGAGCCGGGCGGCCAGGGTTTCGCGGAGAGGGGCTTCGTCTTCGACCAGAAGAATGCGCATCGATTGCTCCAGGGTCGGCGGAGTGCCGACGCTTTGTTCAGGTACGGAGCATAGCCGCGCATGGAGGCTGTCCGGACGCGCAGGGGGAGACCTGTTCAGATTGCGCTTATGAGGACGCCGCCGATCGAACTTGGCGGATGCGACGGATTACGATCAGCGCGGGATTCGTCGCCTGCGCTCTATGGAGCAGCGATCTGTGCGCTGTCGTCAGCGCATTGTCGCCGTCGCGCTGTCGTCAACCGTCGTCGCGGCGGCGCGGCGGCTTGTCTTCGCTGCGCGATGGACGGCGCGGCTCGGCGGGCGGCTGTGGATCGTCCATGTAGATACGCACGCGGCCTTCATCGTCGACCACCTTGATTCGGGTCACGTCGCGACCGTCGTACTGCATGCGCTCGGCGCTGAGGACCTGACCCCGGTTGGCGCGTTCGATCCGCCGGACCGCGTCCGACACCGTGTCATCGCGGTACGGACGAAGCGGCTCGGCGGGCTGTGGCGGTCGGTCGTCGCGCCCCTGCTGGGCCATAGCCGGCATGGCGGCGCCGACGAGGGCGATAGCCAGGACAGTCAGGCGCAGACAGCGGCGGGAAAGAAACATGGGCACGACTCGGTGAGGATGGGCGACGACACCAGAACACATCATCGCGCTCAGGACGGGCATTCTCGAAAGGACGCAGTGAATCCGTCCTTAACTTTTTCTTACGGGAACCTGACAGGGCGGCCGCAATTCAGTCCGGATGCCCTGTCACCCCCTGTTCGCGGGGGTCAGAACAATTCGCCAATGCAGCAACGCAGCGAGCCGCCGGCGGCCTCAATGGCCCCCAGTTCGACCTCGCGGACCCCGAATCCCGCAGCTGTTAGGCCGCTGCGGCTGTCGACGGATAGCCCGCGTGCGGCGGTCGCGCTCATCCAGACGGTCCCCGGCGCCAGGGAAATGGCGTTCCCTGCGAAGGCCGCCCGCTCCGCTGGCGACAGCCGGATCGCATGCGGCGCATAGCAGGCGGCGATGGCGTCGACCGCCGCCTGGTCGGCGAAGCCGTCGACGCAGATCAGCGCGGCCCGTCCCGCGAGCACCGCGAGAACAACATTGGTGTGGTACTCGCCCGGAGCGAGGTCGAACATCAGGGTCGCGCGCAGGCCGAAGGCGTCGTGCATCAAGCGCGCGCCGGCTTCGTCGCAGCGCTCCGACAGGCCGCAGAAGCCCAACCCGCGGGCGCGGTCGATCGCCAGCGCACCGGTCAGTTCGCAGACGTGCGGCTGCATGGACAGGTCGATCTCGCTGCGGCCCAGCGTTCCGGAGAAGAACCGGCGGATGTCCTTGCGCTGCGCTTCGCGCTGGCGGATCGGATGACGCATGCGTCCGATGATGAAACGGCCCGGCGCGGTCGCGAAGACGTTGTTGGGGAACACCGCGTCCGGCGTCGCCGGGTCGCCGGCGAAGCAGATCACCGGCAGTTCGACCGACAGCGCGCGCTGCAGCTCGCGGTGCTGGGCGGAGGCGCGGGCACCGTCGAACGCGGCCGCTTCGGCCATGTAGCGATTGTCGCTGGCGGATTCCGCAGCCAACCCGAAGCCGTCGGGCGCGACCAGAAACGCAGCCTTGGCGGTGGCGGGACCGAAATCCGCCGCGCAGGCGCGGGCGGCGGCGAGGAATGCATCGGTGTCGCGGGTCAGCATCGTCAGTTGTCCGGGCGTAGTCAGGCGGCCCGCTCATGCGGCGCTTCGGTGATGGCAAGGGCCTGTTCGATCAGCGACCAGTCCGCGCCCGCGCGATGCGCGCCTTCGCTGAGGATCTGGCGAAATGCGCGACCGCCGCGTTCGCCGTGGAACAGGCCGAGGATATGGCGGGTCATGTGCTTGAGGAACGTGCCGCGTTCGAGCTGTGTTTCGACATACGGTCGCCACGCGCGCAGCAGATCGCCGCGGCTGCGTGGCTCACCATGGAACGGCCCGCCATCGAACCACGCAGCGTCGAGCCTGTGCAGCAGATATGGCTCGTGGTACGCCGCGCGGCCGAGCATCGCGCCGTCGGCGTGATCCAGGTGCGCACCGGCTTCGGCGAAATCGGCGATGCCGCCGTTGACGATCACCTGCAGTGCCGGACGTTCGCGTTTCAGCCGATACGCCCAGTCGTAACACAGCGGCGGCACTTCGCGGTTCTCTTTGGGCGACAGGCCCTTCAACCACGCGTTGCGGGCGTGGACGACGAACATGCGGCAGCCTGCGGTGGCGATGGTGTCGACGAAAGCGAGGAAACGCTCCCAATCGTGGTCGTCGTCCACGCCCAGACGGCATTTCACGGTGATCGGCGTAGACGGCGCCGCTTCGATCATCGCCGCCACGCAGTCGGCGACCAGCGACGGCTCGCGCATCAGGCAGGCCCCGAAGCGCCCGGCTTGCACGCGGTCGGAAGGGCAGCCGCAGTTGAGGTTGATCTCGTCGAACCCATGCGCCGCGCCGATCATCGCCGCCTGCGCCAACAACGCCGGCTCGCTGCCGCCGAGCTGCAGCGCCACCGGATGCTGCGCATCGTCCTTCGCCAGCAAACGCACGCGGTCGCCGTGGATCACCGCATTCGCGTGCACCATCTCCGTGTACAGCCGAGCATGCGGTGCCAGCAGGCGATGGAAATTACGGCAGTGGGTATCGGTCCAGTCCATCATCGGCGCGACGGACAGGCGGAGGCGATCCGGGGCGATGGCGGCGGCGTGGGTGGGCATTCCGGCATTTTAGTTATCCTGTCCGCGGATTCACAGCAGAACAGCACAGGGGCGGACACGTGGCCAACGCCGACTATCGAAACATCACCCGATGGCTGGTGGAACAGCTGCGCGCGGGCCAGCCCACGCATGCGCTGCTGCAGTCGATGTGCGACCGCGGCTGGAAGCGCGACCTCGCCATGGGCTTGATCGCGGAGGCGATGGGCGAGCGCATGCTGACGACGGAGACGTCTCCCGCGCAGGTCGCGATCGGGCACGATGCAGAACAGGCGGCCGCTGCAGGCGGACGCAGGATGCCGGCGCCCGCGATCGAGGGCGGTGCGATGTCGCTCGATGCCGGCGACCGCAAGGTGTCGGTGCTGGTGACCTTGCCCGATCCGCAGATCGTGATGTTCGCGGATTTCCTCAGTAAGAACGAATGCGACCGCCTGGTGGAAACGGCGCGGCCGCGCATGCAGCGGTCACTCACCACCGACATGAAGACCGGCCACAACAAACTCGATGAGGTGCGCACCAGCCGGGGCATGTTTTTCCAGCGCGACGAAAATCCGCTGGTGCGTGCGATCGAAGCGCGGATCGCGCAGTTGCTGTCGTGGCCGGTCGAGAACGGCGAGCACCTGCAGGTGCTGCATTATCGTCCCGGCGACCGTTACGAGCCGCATTACGATTATTTCGATCCCGCGGCCGAGGGTTCGGCGGCGGTCCTCGCCCGCGGCGGGCAGCGCATCGCCACGCTGCTGATCTATCTGCGCGAACCCGAACGCGGCGGCGAAACCACCTTCCCGGATCTGGGCCTGCGCTTCGCGGCCAAGCGCGGCTGCGCACTGTTCTTCAGCTACGATCGCCCGCATCCATCGACGAAGACCCTGCACGGCGGCGCACCGGTGATCGCGGGCGAGAAATGGGTCGCGACCAAGTGGCTGCGCGAGGGCGCGTTCGAGTAATCGTCGATGCCCGCGCGATGCGCGCGGGAGCATCAATGACGCGCTGCGATCGTCAGCGCTTCAAAGCCCGCAGCGCATCGGCCATCGCGGTGTTAGCGGGTGGTGCCGCGTTGCCGGCACGGGGTTTGGGACCCGCGTTGTTCGCGCCCTGGCCGCGCGCGTCGCGACCGTTGTTGCGCTTGCCGCCGGCGTTGTCGCGCTCTTCGCGCTTGCCGCCGCGGGTTTCGCCGGGCACATCGTCGAGACGGCAGGTCAGGCCGATGCGCTTGCGCGGCGCATCCACTTCCATCACTTTCACTTTGACCACATCGCCGACCTTGACCACGCTGCGCGGGTCTTTGACGAACTTGTCGGACAGCGACGAAATGTGGACCAGGCCATCCTGATGCACGCCGATGTCGATAAAAGCGCCGAACGCCGCGACATTCGTCACCACGCCTTCCAGCACCATGCCGGGCACAAGATCGCTGATCTTTTCGACGCCATCGGCGAAGCGCGCGGCCTTGAACTCGGGACGCGGATCGCGGCCGGGTTTTTCCAGTTCTTTCACGATGTCGCGCACGGTCGGCAGGCCGAAGCGTTCGTCGATGAACTGTTCCAGTTTCAGGTTGCGCAGGGTCGCGGCATCGCCGATCAGCTGTCCGATCGGGCGACCGCAGGCTTTGACGATGCGCTCGACCACCGGATACGCCTCGGGATGCACCGACGATGCGTCCAGCGGCTGATCGCCGTCGGCGACGCGCAGGAAGCCGGCGCACTGTTCGAAGGTCTTCTCGCCGAGACGCGGCACTTTCAGCAGTTCGCGACGGGTCCTGAACGCGCCATGCTGGTCGCGATAGGCGATGATGTTTTCGGCCACCGAAGTCGACAGCCCGGCGACCCGCGCCAACAGCGCCGCGGAAGCGGTGTTCACGTGCACGCCGACCGCATTCACGCAGTCTTCGACCTTCGCCTCGAGCGAGCGCGCCAGCGCATACGGATTCACGTCGTGCTGATACTGGCCGACGCCGATGGCCTTGGGTTCGATCTTCACCAGTTCCGCCAGCGGATCCTGCAGGCGTCGCGCGATCGAGACCGCGCCGCGCAGACTGACATCGAGATTCGGGAATTCGCGCGCAGCCAGTTCCGAAGCCGAATACACCGAAGCGCCGGCTTCGCTGACCATGATCTTGGTGAGCTTGAGCTCCGGATGTTTCGCGATGAGTTCACCGGCGAGCTTGTCGGTCTCGCGGCTGGCGGTGCCGTTGCCGATCGCGATCAGTTCGACCTTGTGTTCGGTGCAGAGCTGCTTCAACCGCGCGAGCGAACCGTCCCACTGCCGCTTGGGTTCGTGCGGATAGATCGTGTCGGTGGCGAGCAGTTTGCCGGTGGCATCGACGATGGCGACCTTCACCCCGGTGCGCAGGCCGGGATCGAGCCCGAGCACAGTGCGCGGCCCGGCCGGCGCGGCCAACAGCAGATCCTTGAGGTTGTCCCCGAACACTGAAATCGCCTCGTTTTCGGCCTTTTCGCGCGCGGCGGTGATCAGTTCCAGCGAAAGATTCATCAGCAGGCGTGCGCGCCACGCCAGGCGGCAGGTGTCGCCCAACCACTTGTCGGCGGGGCGGCCCTGCATGGCGATGCCGGCCGCCAGCGCGACACGGCCTTCGGCATAGGCATTGCCCTGTTCGACATCGGTTGTGGGTTCGAGATCCACCGACAGCATGTCCTCGCGCCGTCCGCGCAGCAGCGCGAGCATGCGGTGCGATGGGATGTTCGCCAGCGATTCGCTGTGGTCGAAATAATCGCGGAACTTCGCGCCTTCGTTTTCCTTGCCGGCGACGACCTTCGCGCGGAGTACGCCCTTGGTCTGCAGCCATTCCCGCAGCTCGCCGACCAGCGCCGCGTTCTCGCCGAAGCGTTCGATCAGGATCGCCCGCGCGCCGTCCAGCGCAGCGCCGGCATCGGCCACGCCCTTGTCGGCATCGATGAATGTTTTGGCGCGTTCGTCGGGCGCGACCGACGGATCGGCGAGGATCGTGTCCGCCAGCGGCTCCAGCCCCGCTTCGCGCGCGATCTGCGCCTTGGTGCGGCGCTTCGGTTTGTACGGCAGATACAGATCTTCGAGCCGCGACTTGCTGTCGGCGCCGAGCAGATCATCGGCCAGCGCCCGGGTCAGTTTCCCCTGCTCGGCGATCGACGCCAGGATCGCATCGCGGCGGTCTTCCATCTCGCGCAGATAGATCAGCCGGGTTTCGAGATTGCGCAGCTGTGTGTCGTCCAGACCGCCGGTGACTTCCTTGCGGTAGCGGGCGATGAACGGCACCGTCGCGCCTTCGTCGAGCAAGCCCACAGCCGCACGCACCTGCGCCGGCTGCGCGACGATCTCGTCGGCGATGGTGTGGGCGATGACGGCCGCGATGGACGCGGCGGAGCGCACGGGCGCGGCGATGCAGGCGGGCGATTCGGAAGACGTGACTACTGTGTTGGACATCGGGACTTCATGCGGCGGACAGCGGAACCCGATTGTCACCGCCCGCGCCGCGTGCGTACAGGCTGGCGCCGGGGCGGGGGATGTGTCATGCGTTGCGTATCGTGGTTGTCCGAGTCGATGACGTCGACATTCGACTGCTCACTCGGGTTTCCCATGCCGGTCATGGCTGCGTCGTGATTGCGTCATTGAAGACCCGCAAGCTGGCGCATGCGATGCGTGCCGTTTCCGACGACGCATGCACGTCGGGTCGGAAAATCGCGGCCGTCTCACGACGGCGAAACGACAGCGCATCGCTTGACAGCCGCTATCCGGTATGGGAGACATGGTGACGATGCGCGGAAGCGCGTTCTAGTCTGCCGCGCAGACATCTTTGAAGGATTAAGGAGACGACTATGGATTTTGACGCTCGCCCTGGAGTATTAGCGCGCTCAGGCGATTTCGCCGTTCCCGCCATTGTGCTGCGTGGCTTGTTGGCCGTGCTGGTGCTGTTGGCCGCGTCGCTGCCGGTACGCACCGCGCATGCCCAGGCCTGGTTGCTGACCCAGGCCGAACGCAAGGCTTATCTGCAGCACTACGCGCCGGTCATCATGCAGCGCGCCGAGGAAAGCAGCAGCAAGCGCGGCCGCGATTGGATCTCGAACTACGACTTCGATCGAGACGGCAACTTCGCCAACAACCGCTACAGTTGGCCGAACCTGCTCTCGCAATATGTGGCGGGATCGTCTTCCGGATCGACTGCCTACCAGCATTGGCGGATCCGTCCCACGCTGTATTCCTCGGCGATCGAACATATGGAAGGCGGCAGCAAGACGTTGATCCTGCTGTATCACGTCTACCACCCGGTGGACAAGAAAGCGACCGAAATCCACGACTGGGAGCGCATCGAGATCGCGGTGCGGTCGGTGGCGGGGATTCCTGGCGCTGCCGGCGAGTACGTGTCTTATGCCACGGTGACTAGGCACAAAGATCACACATTGCGCCGATTTGGCAGTCCCGACCTAAATTTTATGCAAGTCGCGAGCGGAAAGCATCTGATGATCTGGCAGGCGGATGAAGACAATACCGACTACAGTGGTGGTGCGCACGGCCACGAACTGCGTTTCGTACAAGATTCCTACGCTACCATCAGCGCGCGCGTCGCGGCAAATGAAACTTCGGGTGTCAATATCAGCAATGCCGACAGAAAGTCAGTACATTATTTGTGGGTGCCTGAAGATTCCGCAAATGCCGTATCAACTTGGGGTGCGCAATCGATCAACTATAGCAACGCCGCGAGTTTGGCCGCTGGTCGCGATGACTCGGTGAGGTGGTCTCAGGTCAAGCGCATCACCTATGAATTACAGGACCTTGCAGACGTGTTTCAGACGCAATGGTCTGGATCGAGTTGGTGGGTCAATTGGACAGCTGATGACAGCGAGGATATCCAGCTCGAAACCGCCATTGTCGATGAGGTCGGCATCGTCCAGGTGCCCGCGGGGCTGCAAAGATTCTACTTGGGCTCTCGCGACACCTTGAGCGCGAGTCTGACCGACGGGCGCGAGGGTGTCCTGGCCAAGAGATGGTTCTGGGGGGGATATTCCGCTGAGACTAACGCCGATAGCATTTCAGACTCTGATGATTTCGGCGGATATGAAGGCCTCGGCCGCGGTATAGATAACTACAGCCGCGCCGACGCTAGCGGTGATTACGCTTCAATCAATAGTTACTGGAGACAGCACGATTATTTCGCGCACTCGGGCTTTATTGATACCCGCGAGCGCTATGAATCCGGATATTGGCTCCGTGCCGGCTGGCACCTATGGCAGAACGGCGGCTACGACGGCCGCTGGGATCAGCTTTACGACGATCGCGTGGCGTACGAGCCGCTCGCCCCTTTGTGGCTGTCCATGCCTTATTACGCGTATGGCTGCGGCCAGGTGGTCGACGTCACCGCGGCGGTAGGCGGCGGTGCGGCGCCGTACGTCTTCCAGTGGAGCAACGTGCTGTGGCAATCCGTCGATGGACGTTGGGCGCAGGTGGACGTCGGCGCTTCGGCGAGCCTGGTCGTCACCAGCGCCGATGGCCAGAGCGCTTACGGTTATTTCACCAATCTGCCGGATTGCGACGGCGGTTATGGCGGCGGCGGATACGAAAATCCGATTCCTTGAGCACATTCGAAGCCCCGGTTCGTCCGGGGCTTTTCGATGCTTCGCCGTGCGTCCGGTCAATTCCAGCAGGCTGAGCTGAGCGTAGCGTCGTAGGCTGGTGCTGAGCGCAGCAAAGCCCAGCATCGCAATCGAGCCGATCGCCGTCTTCGCCCGCGCGCTGGGCTTCGCTACGCTCGGCCCAGCCTACTCAACAATCCATGCCCGCCGTAAGTCCGCTCAATCCCCCAGCGTCAACAACGAAGCATTGCCGCCCGCCGCCGTCGTGTTCACCGTCACCGTCTTCTCGGTCGTGAACCGCGGCAGGTAGTGCGGCCCGCCGGCCTTGGGCCCGGTGCCGGAGAGATTCTGGCCGCCGAACGGCTGCACGCCGACCACCGCGCCGATCTGGTTGCGGTTGACGTAGATGTTGCCGACTTTCGCGCGCGAGGCGATGCGGTCGATGGTTTCGTCGATGCGCGAGTGGATGCCGAGGGTCAGGCCGAAGCCGGTGGCGTTGATGGTGTCGATCACTAGGTCCAGCTGATCGGCTTTCCAGCGGATCACGTGCAGCGCCGGGCCGAAATTCTCGCGGGTGAGCTGCGACAGCGACTGCAGTTCCCAGGCGCGCGGCGCGAAATAGGTGCCGTGGGCGACGGCATCGTCGGTAGCGGCGGTGGCGATGAGTCTCGCTTCCTTTGCCATCTTCGCGGCGTGCGCGTCCAGCAGCGCCAGCGCGTCGGCGTCGATCACCGGGCCGATGTCGGTCGACAGCAGGCCGGGGTCGCCGACCTTCAGTTCGGCCATCGCGCCGGCCAGCATGTGCATCACCTTGTCGGCGATGTCGTCCTGCACGAACAGCACGCGCGCGGCTGAGCAGCGCTGGCCGGCGGAGGTGAACGCGGACGAGATCGCATCCTTCACCAATTGCTCCGGCAGCGATGAGGAATCGCCGATCAGCGCGTTCTGGCCACCGGTTTCAGCGATCAGCACGCCGATGGACGCGTCGCGCGCAGCCATGGCGCGGTTGATCGCGCGGGCGGTGTCGTTGGAGCCGGTGAAGGCGACGCCGGCCACGCGCGGATCCTTCGTCAACGCCGCACCGACGGTGGCGCCGTCGCCGGGCAGGAACTGTAGAACGGCTTCGGGCACGCCGGCCTCGTGCATCAGTTTTACCGCGGCGTAGCCGATGAGGTTGGTCTGCTCGGCCGGCTTGGCGATAACGCTGTTTCCGGCGGCGAGCGCGGCCGCGACCTGGCCCATGAAGATCGCCAGCGGGAAGTTCCACGGCGAAATGCACACGAACACGCCGCGGCCGGCGAGCTGCAGGGTGTTGGATTCGCCGGTCGGGCCGGGCAGGGGCTCCGGCGCGAAGATCTTGCGCGCCTGGCCGGCGTAATAGCGCAGGAAATCCACGGCTTCGCGGACTTCGGCGATGCCGTCAGGAATGGTCTTGCCGGCTTCCTTGGTGCACAGGGCAATGTACTGCGGCATGCGGTCTTCGAGCAGTTTCGCGGCGTGTTCGAGGATCATCGCGCGGCTGGCGGCCGGCATCGCATCCCAGGCTGGCTGCGCGGCGACCGCGTTCTGCAGGGCTTTTTCGACGGTGGCGGTGTCGGCGGGCTGCCAATGACCGACGGTCTGGCGACGGTCGGCGGGGTTGGTCACCGGCAGCGATGCGCCGGCAGCATTCGCGCCCGGCACCAGCGGCGCGGCGCGCCAGTCGGTGACAGCGGCATTGACCTGGGCGGCGAGGGACTGCAACTGCGAATCGTTGGCGAGATTGAGGCCCATGGAATTATCTCTGTCGTTGCTGCTGTCGAGCGCGAGGAAGCTGCGGTACACATCGACCGGCAGGGGGATGCGCGGATGGGGCATGGTGTCGAAGGCCGACACGGTGTCGATCGGGTCGCGGATCAGATCGTCGATGGCGACGCTGTCGTCGGTGATCCGGTTGACGAAGCTGGAATTGGCGCCGTTTTCCAGCAGGCGGCGCACCAGATACGGCAGCAGGTCTTCGTGCGAACCCACCGGCGCGTAGACGCGGCAGGCCACGTTGAGGCGGTCGGCCGGAATCACTTCGGCATAGAGGTCGTCGCCCATGCCGTGGAGTTTCTGGAATTCGTAGGCGGCATTGCCGGCCATGCGATGGATCGCGGCGATGGTCTGCGCATTGTGGGTCGCGAACATCGGGTAGATCGCGTCGGTCGCGTCCAGCAGCCGGCGCGCGCAGGCCTGATACGACACGTCGGTGTTCGGTTTGCGGGTGAACACCGGGTAGCCGGACTGGCCGTCGACCTGGGCACGTTTGACTTCGCTGTCCCAGTAGGCACCCTTGACCAAGCGCACCGGAATTTTCCGCTCGAGGCGGCGGGCCATGTCGGCGATGTAATCGATCACGAACGGTGCGCGCTTCTGATACGCCTGCACCACGATGCCGAAGCCGTTCCAGCCGCGCAGCGAAGCGTCGGCGAGCACCTGGAAAATCAGGTCCAGCGAGAGTTCGAGGCGGTCGGTTTCCTCTGCGTCGATGGTCAGGCCGATGCCGTACTGCTTTGCCAACTGCGACAGCTCCAGCAGCCGCGGGCCTAGTTCGGCGAAGACCCGCGCGCGCTTGGCGTGTTCGTAGCGCGGATGCAGCGCGGACAGCTTGACCGAGATGCTGGGGACGGCGAAAACATCGGCGTTCCTGAAGTCGCCCCGAACATCGCCTTGGCGATGTTCACCAGCACTTCTGCCGATGGCGTGGATCGCCTGCCGGTAGGCTTCGAGATAGCGCAGGCCGTCGGCGGTGGTCAACGCGCCTTCGCCGAGCATGTCGAAGGAATACCGGTAGTTTGCGTTGTCGCCCTTGCGGCTGCGCGACAGGGCTTCGTCGATGGTGCGGCCCATCACGAACTGGTGGCCCATGATCCGCATCGCCTGGCGTACTGCGAGCCGGATCACCGGTTCGCCGACGCGGCCGATCAGGCGTTTGAAGGCGTTGTGGACGTCGCGCTTGGTGTCGTCGGCCAGATCGACCAGCTTGCTGGTCAGCATCAGGCCCCAGGTCGAGGCGTTGACCAGCACCGAGTCCGACTGGCCCATGTGCCGCTTCCAGTCGGCGTCGCCGAGCTTGTCGCGGATGAGCTTGTCGGCGGTGTCCTGGTCGGGGATGCGCAGCAGGGCCTCGGCTACGCACATCAGCAGCACGCCTTCCTCGCTGCCGAGGTCGTACTGGCGCATGAACGCTTCGATGGCGCCCTGATCCTGCGCGCGGGCGCGGACCCGGCGGACCAGGTCGGCGGCGGTGACCTGAATGGCGGCGCGGTCGGCGTCCGGCTGGCGCGCGGCGGCCAGCAGTTCGCGCACGTGCTCGGCCTCGTCGCGAACCCAGGCCGCAGTGATCGCGGCGCGGAGCGGATCGGGCGCGGCCGGGAGTTCGGGGGACAGGATCCGGCTGGAGAGCGGGCTTACGATCTGGTCGGCGATCACGTTCACGGCAGTCCGGCAAGCGGAGAAACGGCGGATTCTATCAGTGCCTGCGCGCGCCGCTGGCCGGGAGCGTATGGTGGGACGTTGGCGACGCCGCAGACGCATCTTGCTTGCCCGTAGAGGCCGCGAACGGCTACCATTCTCCGGTTTTCCGGGACCCGATTTGCGGCTGCATGGCGCCCAAGCCTGCATCCGCCGCCAAGTCGTCCCCGTACACAATTCGTTCCAATTTCTTGAGCTAGTCACGACTTTCGGGGTTTCGGGCCATGGTGCAAACGCGTGCGAGTTGGACAAAATGGGGCCGGACACTGGCGGCGCTGCCGCTGGTCGCGCTGCTGCCGACGGCGGCAATGGCCCAATCGGCCGACCCCGTGCGATGGCAGCTGAACATGGGCAAGGGCGTTACCGCTTCCTCCCAGAATGCCTACGACGCCCACATGCTGGCGCTGTGGATCTGCGTCGCGATCGGCCTGATCGTCTTCGGCGCCATGGCCTACGCCATGTTCAAGTTCCGCAAGTCCAAGGGCGCCAAGCCGGACGTGGACTTCACCCACAGCACCAAGCTCGAGATCATCTGGACCGTGGTCCCCGTGGCGCTGCTGGTGCTGATGGCGTTCCCGGCCACCAGCAAGCTGATTGCGATGTACGACACCCGCGATTCGGCGATGACTGTCAAGATCACCGGCTACCAGTGGCTCTGGAAGTACGAGTACATGGCCGACAGGCCGGGCGATGTCGTCAGCTTCACCAGCCGCCTCGATCGCAAGAGCGACGAAGTCCGCCAGAGCGGCGTGGACGCCCGCGCCGCGAAACACCCGCACTACCTGCTGGACGTCGACAACGTACTGGTGTTGCCGACCAACACTAAGATCCGCTTCCTGATCACCGCCGACGACGTGATCCATGCCTGGTGGGTGCCCGCGCTGGGCTGGAAGCAGGACGCCATTCCCGGCCTGATTAATGAGGCCTGGACCGAAATCAAGACCCCGGGCGTGTACCGCGGCCAATGCGCCGAGCTGTGTGGCAAGGACCATGGCTTCATGCCGATCGTGGTGAAAGCGGTGCCGAAGGCCGAGTACGACAAGTGGCTGACCGCCGAGCGCGCCAAGAATGCGCCGCCGGCCCCGGCCCCGGCTGCAGTGCCTGCTGAAGCCGCGCCGACCGAAGCTATGCCCACTGAAGCCGTTCCCGCGACCGATGCGCCGGCCGCCGACCAGAACGCTCCCGCAGCCGTCGCCAACGCGGCCGGTTGACCGCACCACTTTCGAGGTAAGTCATGGCCACCACCCACGCCGATCACGACGCCGCTTCCGACCAGCACGGTCACGACGCGCACGATCACAAGCAGAGCTTCGTCGAACGCTGGTTCTACTCCACCAACCACAAGGACATCGGCACGCTGTACCTTGTGTTCAGCTTCGTGATGTTCATCATCGGTGCGGCGATGTCGGTGGTGATCCGCACTGAGCTGATGACTCCGGGCCTGCAGCACGTCAGCCCCGAGTTCTTCAACCAGATGACCACCATGCACGCCCTGGTGATGATCTTCGGCGGCGTGATGCCGGCCTTCGTCGGTCTGGCGAACTGGATGGTACCGCTGCAGATCGGCGCGCCGGACATGGCGCTGCCGCGCATGAACAACTGGTCCTTCTGGATCATGCCGTTCGCCTTCGCGCTGCTGCTCGTGACTTTCTTCCTGCCCGGCGGCGCGCCGGCCGGCGGCTGGACGCTGTATCCGCCGCTGTCGCTACAGGGCGGTTTCAATCTGTCGTTCGCGATCTTCGCCATCCACATGATGGGCATCAGCTCGATCATGGGCGCGATCAACATCATCGCCACCATCCTCAACATGCGCGCCCCCGGCGTCGACCTGCTGAAGATGCCGATCTTCTGCTGGACCTGGCTGATCACCGCCTTCCTGCTGATCGCGGTGATGCCGGTGCTCGCCGGCGCGGTGACGATGCTGCTCACCGACAAGTTCTTCCTGACCAGCTTCTTCAGCGCGAAGGGCGGCGGCGACCCGGTGATGTTCCAGCACATCTTCTGGTTCTTCGGTCATCCCGAGGTCTACATCATGATCCTGCCGGCGTTCGGCATCGTGTCGGAAATCATCCCGACCTTCAGCCGCAAGCCGCTGTTCGGTTACCAAGCGATGGTCTACGCCACCGCATCCATCGCATTCCTCTCGTTCATCGTGTGGGCGCACCACATGTTCACCGTCGGCATGCCGATGGGCGGCGAGATCTACTTCATGTTCGCGACGATGCTGATCGCGATCCCGACCGGCGTGAAGGTATTCAACTGGGTCACCACGATGTGGCGCGGCTCGATCTCGTTCGAATCTCCGATGCTGTGGGCGATCGCGTTCGTGATCCTGTTCACCATCGGTGGTTTCTCGGGCTTGATGCTTGCGATCGTCCCGGCCGACTTCCAGTATCACGACACCTATTTCGTGGTCGCGCACTTCCACTATGTGCTGGTGACCGGCGCGCTGTTCGCCATCATCGCCGGCGTCTACTACTGGTGGCCGAAGTGGACGGGCCGCATGTACAACGAGACGCTCGCCAAGTTCCACTTCTGGTGGTCGGTGGTGTTCGTGAACCTGCTGTTTTTCCCGCAGCATTTCCTGGGCCTGGCCGGCATGCCGCGCCGCATCCCGGACTACAACGTCGTCTTCGCC
>JAYUUH010000594.1:0-2532 GCA_043754745.1 Lysobacter sp. | reverse complement strand
CGCGAACTGTTCGGCTTTGATGACGCGGTCGGCCAGAGCGTGCGCATCGGACGGGTGCCGTTCACCGTGGTCGGCACGCTCAAGTCCAAGGGGCAGGGTGGCTTCGGTCAGGACCAGGACGACCTGGTGCTGGTGCCGTTGGAAACCGGGCGCCGGCGTCTGATGGGCGCGACCGGGGCTCCTGCCGGCGCCGTGCGCGACATCGCGCTGGGCGTCACTCGCGCCGAGGACGTGGGCTATGCGCAGGGCGAAGTGGAGGCCCTGCTGCGCCAGCGCCACAAGATCCAGCCCGGCGAAGACGACGACTTCAACGTGCGCAATCTCGCCGAGATCGTCGCCACCCGCACGCAGACTACGAAACTGATGTCGTGGCTGCTCGGCGCGGTCGCCGGCATTTCGTTGATCGTCGGCGGCATCGGCATCATGAACATCATGCTGGTGTCGGTGACCGAGCGCATCCGCGAGATCGGCCTGCGCATGGCCGTGGGCGCAGGCCCGCGCGACATCCGCCGCCAGTTCCTGGCCGAGGCGATGCTGATCTCGCTGATCGGCGGCATCATCGGCATCGCGCTCGGCGTGGTCGGCGCGCTGCTGGTCAGCAAGATCGGCACGCTGCCGATCGCGCTCAACAGCCAGGTCATCGGCCTCGCCGCCGCCTTCTCCATCGCCACCGGCCTGTTCTTCGGCTACTACCCGGCCAGCAAGGCGTCGAAGCTCGACCCGATCGAGGCGCTGCGCCAGCCATACGATCGACCGCAGCCCGCGCGGGTAACCACCTTGTAGAGCGGAGCAACGCTCCGCTGCCCCGCACCAAAAAGCGCACGCCGTTACAGCATGCAAACAGTGCCAAGACACCCTGCGGACAGATGCGCAGCGGAGCTTTGCTCCGCTCTACACGGGGCGGGTTTATGCTAGCGGCACTATTTGCCGGATATCACCGATGCGCCCGCTGATGCCCTTCCTCTTCGCGATGGCCGCCATGACCGCACACGCACAAGATGCCACTTCACCGCCTCCACCACTAACCGCACTGGTCATCCACGGCGGCGCCGGGGTAATGGATCGTGACAAACTCAGCGCCCAGG
Organism: Lysobacter sp.; assembly: GCA_043754745.1. Lineage (GTDB taxonomy): Bacteria > Pseudomonadota > Gammaproteobacteria > Xanthomonadales > Xanthomonadaceae > Lysobacter_I. Next base: position 1,447 of record JAYUUH010000594.1, on the reverse strand, counting down.
ACGAGGCCGCGATCCGCGCTGCGCTCGACCGCGCGCTCGACGCCGGCAACGCCGTGCTGATGCGCCACGGTTCCGCGCTGGATGCGGTGGAAGCGGCGATCCTGGTGCTGGAGGAATCGCCGCACTTCAACGCAGGCAAGGGCGCGGTGTTCGATGCCGACGGCGGTCACCAGTTGGATGCGTCGGTGATGGAAGGCCACACCCGCCGCGCCGGCGCGGCCGCCGGGGTCAAGACCGTACGCAATCCGATCCGGTTGGCGCGCGCGGTGATGGAGCACAGCCCGCACGTGATGCTGGCCGGCGACGGCGCCGAAGCGTTCGCCGACACGCGCAAGAACATCGAGCGTGTGCCGAACGACTGGTTCGATACCGACCACCGCCGTCGTCAGCTCGACGAGGCCAAAGCGCGCGAAAAGGCCAGTGCGACGCGCGACCTGCGCGGCACGTATTTCGGCACCGTGGGCGCGGTCGCGCTGGATCGCGACGGCCGCATCGCCGCGGGCACCTCCACCGGCGGCATGACCAACAAACGCTGGAGCCGCATCGGCGACTCGCCGGTGATCGGCGCCGGCACTTGGGCCGACGACCGCTGCGGCGTGTCCGGCACCGGCTGGGGCGAGTTCTACATCCGCGCCGCGGTCGCGCATGACATCTGCGCGCGCGTTGCTTACGGTGGTGCGTCGCTGGCGGCCGCCGCACATGAAGTCGTGAACGTGGTGGTGCCGAAGCTGGGCGGCGACGGCGGCGCGATCGCGCTGGACGTCGACGGCAACATCGCGATGCCTTTCAATACCAGCGGGATGTACCGCGGCTGGATCAATCCCGACGGCAGCCGTGGCACGGCGGCGTTCCGCGACGACGACAGCCAGTAACACCCGGCCTCCGCGCATCACCTCGCATGGATCTCGAGGCCTACCGCCGTCTGCGCGCCGAAGCGCGGCGCCATGCGCGCAGAGCGGCCGACGCCGACGATCTGGTGCAGGACGCGCTGCTGATCGCGCTTGAGCAGGGGCGACAGGACGACAGTGCATGGTTGGCCGGCGTGATTCGCAATCAAGCCACCATGCAGGCGCGCAGCGCGATCCGACGACGCCAGCGTGAAGCCGCGGTGGCTGCAGACGAGATCACGCCGGCTGGCGAAGACGCTGCTCCATCGGCCACCGCACTGCTTAGACGTCTGCCGCCCGCCGCACGCCGCGTGGCCGTGCTGGCGCTGCACGGTTTGAATGCAGACGAGATCCGCTGGGTTCTGTCAATCAGCGCGACCGCATTTCGCCAGCGCCTGACCTCGATCCGCAAAACGCTGGGCGCGCTGCCGCCAAGCCAGCGCGCCGAAGCGATGGCGTTGGCCTATGTGCGCGATCCCGCACGCAGCGTCGAGCTGCAGTTTGGTTTGATCCGCCGTGCGCTGAAAGCAGCGCTGCGCGGTGTCGACGGCATCGGCACC
>JAYUUH010000593.1:0-7455 GCA_043754745.1 Lysobacter sp. | reverse complement strand
ACCAGCGCCGAGCCGCCGTGATATTTCTCGACCAGATGGAATTGCCAGAGCGGCTTGGTCTTGTCGAGCGGACTGGAAGCCAGCGAACTGACGAAGCGTTCCAGCGCTTTCTGGTCCGCGCGACCCGGCAGCGCCGAAAGCCGCACATGCCAGTCCAGGTCGAAGTCGTCGTCGGTCTGCCAAGCCATTCCACCGGGGGTTTCGACAGGTTTCATCCGGAAGCGCGAATAGTCGAGGAAGCGTTTTTCGACTACTTTTTTCAGTCTCGCCAGCGTGATCGGCTCGTCGAACATCAATACGCCGGTGATCATCATCGGATTGGTCGGCCGCTCCATCCGCAACCATGCGGTATCGACACGCGACATCGATTCGCGGCGCGAGCGCTTCGATGCGGGCTTGGATGCGGTGGACTTCTGTTCGGCCATGCTGGTCTCCCCGGGTCGTCGCGAGTGAATCACGCGCGACAGCCGCGGTCAACGCGAACGGCGGTCGACCCGAATGGGCCTGCATGCGCTCACTCGCCGTCGCCACCGATCCGTCGATAGGCATCCAGCGCCGCAAGCCGCCCTCGAGCGAGATCGACGATAGGCTGTCGCGGGTAGTCGGGCGCGTATCGCGCGAGCGTCATCGGCTCGGTCCACGGCGCGAAGCGCAGCTTCGGCGGCAGCTTCGCGAGTTCCGGCACCCAGCGCGCGATGTAGGCGCCGTCGGGGTCGAATTTCTCGGCCTGGGTCACCGGGTTGAAGACGCGGAAATACGGCGCGGCGTCGGCGCCGGTGCCGCCGATCCACTGCCAGCCGAGGGTGTTGTTGGCGAGGTTGGCATCGACCAGGGTGTCCCAGAACCAGCGTGCACCCTCACGCAAGTGGTAGCGCATGTGTTTGCACAGGTAGCTGCCGACGATCATGCGCACGCGGTTGTGCATCCAGCCGGTGTGCCACAGCTGGCGCATGCCGGCATCGACGATCGGCACGCCGGTGCGGCCGTGACGCCAGGCGTCGCGCATGAACGGGCTGACCTTCGCCCACGGGAAGTCCGCGAAACGCGGATTGAGGTTCTGCTCGGTCGTCTGCGGGAAATGATGCAGCAGGTGGTGGGCGAACTCGCGCCAGCCGAGTTGGCGCACGTAGCCGTCGATTTCCTCGGCCAGCCGCGGCGTGCGCAGCGACAGCAGCACGGTGGCGATGCGCCAGGGCGCGATCTCGCCGAAGTGCAGATGCGGCGACAGCCGCGAAGTGCCGGCATGATCGGGCCGGTCGCGTTCGCTGCGGTAATCGCGCAGGGCGCCCTCCACGAACACGTCCAGCGCGGCGCGCGCGCCGGCTTCGCCGGGTTGCCAGTGCGTCCAGAAGCCGCTGTCCCAACCCAGCGACGGCAACAGCTTCAGGGCATCCAGCGGCAATCCCTGCGGGCCGTCGTCGACATCCGGCAGCGTGGCCGGCGCGTCGTGCAGCCTCTGCAGATGCAGGATCGCGCTGCCCGCGCGCCAGAACGGGGTGAAGACCTTGTACGGCCCGCCCTGCTTGGTCGCGACCTGCCAGGGTTCGAGCAGCAGGGCGCCGTTGTGGCTTTCGGCGCGCAGGCCCTGCTGTTTCAGCGCGGATTTGATCGCGGTATCGCGTTTCTCGATCGCCGGTTCGTAGCGGCGGTTCCAGAACACCGCCTCGGCGTCGCAGGCCGCCGCGAGCGTCTGCAGGGTCTGCAGCGTCGGCGCATGGAAGATCCGCAGCCGCGAGCCGCGTTTGCGCAGATCGGCATCCAGCGCGGCCAGCGAGCGGTGGCGCCACGCTTCGGCGGCGGCGCCCGGCGCCCATGCGCCTTCTTCTTCCGGCGCGTGGATGTAGACCGGGATCGGCGCATAGCCGGCTTCGAGCGCGGCCTGCAGGGCCGGGTTGTCGGCCAGCCGCAGGTCGTTGCGGAACCATACGATCGCGTTCGCCATCAACTTACCTTCACGGGAGGTCGTACGCCAAGGAAGCCGCCGTCCACGGCGATGACCTGCCCGCTGATCCATGCGGCACGCTGCGATATCAGGAACGCCGCGAGTCCGGCGGCATCGGCGGCCTCGCCGTGGCGTCCCAGCGGATACTGCGCGGAAACCGCCTTGCGCGCCAGTTCGCTAGACACGAACCGCGCGGTGGCCGGGGTTTCCATCAGCCCGGGCGCGATGGCGTTGACGCGCAGCCCCAGCGCCGAAAAATCCGCGGCCAGCGAACGGGTGAGGGCTTCCACGCCGCCCTTGGCCATCGCGATGGCGGCGTGATTGCCCACGCCCACCCCCGCCGCGACCGAACTGAACAACACCAGCGCGCCGCCGCGTTTTTCGGCCTGCAGCGCCATGGTGTAGGCCTTGGCGATGAAGAACGCCGTATCGAGATTCGCCGACAGGCAGTCGCGGTATTGCTGTTCGCTGGTGCGGGCGATGGGCGCGATCAGCACCGCGCCGGCGCAGTTCACCACCGCGTCGGGCGCCGCGCCGAACGCGGCTTTCGCGGCATCGAGCGCGGCGCGTGCGCCGGCTTCGGTGGAGACATCCGCTTCGACCGCGAGATCGCCGTCGGCCGCCTCGATGCGGGCGCTGTCGCGGCCCACCAGCGCGAGCCGCCAGCCTTCGGCGCGCAGCGTATCGGCCAGTGCGGTGGCGACACCGCCGGTCGCACCGGTGATCAGACAGGTCTGGGGAAAAGTGCTCATGGCGAAGCCTGCTCTGTGCGGGAAAGAGAGGATTACGGTTCGCCGGCCGCGGAAGATGCAGTCTTCGCCAAGGTCTCGCGCAGCGCCGATGCCCGCTCGCGGATCGCCTGGATGCGCTCCGGCGCCAGCCGGTCGAGGTTGCGCCACTGCATGCCGGCGCGCGGGTGGTCGCGGAAGCGCGCCGCGTGGCGGTCGAGAAAATCCCAATACAGCGTGGTGAACGGACAGGCCTTCGGGCCCAGCGCTTCGGCCGGGTCGAAGCGGCAGCCGGCGCAGTGATTCGACATGCGTTTGATGTATTGGCCGGACGCGGCATAAGGCTTCGAGACCATCTTCCCGCCGTCGGCGTACTGGCTCATGCCCAGCACGTTCGGCAACTCCACCCATTCCACCGCGTCGACGTAGACCGCGAGATACCACGCATGCACCTCGCGCGGCCGCACGCCCAGCAGCAGCGCGAACAGCCCCGTCACCATCAGCCGTTGGATGTGATGCGAATAGCCCAGGTCCAGCGTCTGCCGCAGCGCGTCCCGCATGCACGCCATTTGCGTATCGCCGGTCCAGAACAGCGCCGGCAAAGGCTGATCGGCGTTCAGCGCGTTGTCGTCGAGGAAGCCGGGCATGCGCAGCCAGTACACGCCGCGGACGAATTCGCGCCAGCCCAGGATCTGGCGGACGAAGCCTTCCACCGCTTCGATCGGCGCCCTGCCCGCGCGCCACGCCGCCACCGCGGCATCCACGGCGCGCCGCGGCGACAGCAGTTTCAGGTTCATCGCCGCCGACAGCCGCGAGTGGTACAGCCACGGTTCGCCGGACCAGATCGCATCCTGGTAGCGCCCGAATAGCGGCAATCGATGCTCGATGAAATCGTCCAGCGCCTGCTCCGCCTGTGCGGCCGTCAGCGGCCAGTCGAAGCGGTCGAGCGTGCCGGGGTGCTCGGCGAAACGTGTGTTGATGAGATCGATGACGCCGAATGTAATCGCATCGGCCGGGAACGCGCGCGGCGCCGGCAGCGCGCCCGGTCCTTGCCTGCCGAAGGTGCCGCGGTTGTCGGCATCGAAATTCCATTGGCCGCCGACCGGCTCGCCGTCTTCGATCAGCACCGCTTCGCGTTTGCGCAGCCAGCGGTAGAAATATTCCAGCCGCAGTTCCTTGCGGCCTTTCGCCCACTCGGCGAAATCGTCCGGCGTCGCGTAGAAATGCAGATCGGGACGCTCGGCCCAATCCACGCCGGCATCGCGACAGACCTGCGGCAGCGACTGCGCCAAGCGCCATTCGCCGGGCTGTACCGCGACCACGCGTTCGGGCTTCAACGCGGCAAGATCGGCCGCGAGTGCCGTTTCGAGCGTCGCGAAATCATGCGCGTCCAGCGCGCGGTACTCGACACGCCAGCCCCGCGCGATCAGCGCATCGCGGAAATGGCGCATCGCCGCGAGGAACATCGCGATCCGTGCCTTGGTGCTCCAGACCTGGGTCGATTCGTGGGCGACCTCGGCCATCCACACCGCGTCGCGCGCGGGATCGAACTCCGCGAACGCGGCCGAGTCGGCGTCGAGCTGATCGCCGAGCACCACGACCAGGTTGCGGATCTGCGTATCGGACTTCATGCGGGCACTCGGGCCTGCGCCGCGCCGGCGCTGTGGTATTCGCGCGGAATGCGGTCGTTCAGACCGGTGAGAATTTCGTAGGGAATGGTGCCGGCCGCCTGCGCCACCGCCTCGCAGCGGATTTCGCTGGCGATCGCGCCATCGCCCTGCCGGCCGATCAGCACCACCTCATCCTCGTTGTAGGCGGTGCCGTCGACGCCGATATCGACCATGAACTGGTCCATGCAGATGCGCCCGACGATCGGATGCCGCTGTCCGCGGATCAGCACCTCGCCGCGCGACGACAGCGCACGCGGGTAGCCGTCGCCGTAACCGATCGGAATGGTCACCACCCGCGTATCGCGCGCCGGCGCCCAGGTCGCGCCGTAGCTGACCGGATGACCGGCCTTGACCACCTTGAAGTAAACCACCTGCGAGACCAGCGACAGTGCGGGCTTCAGCGCCACCGTCGGCCGCGACGCGGGATCGGGCAGCACCCCGTACAACGCGATGCCGGGCCGCACCATGTCCAGGTGAGTGTCCGGGAAATGCAGCAGCCCGCCGGAATTCGCGAGATGGCGCAGCGGCATCGGCGCACCGATGCGCTCGAACTGCGCGCAGACATCGAGGAAGCGTTCGAGCTGCAGCGCGGTCATCGGCGAGGCGGGATCGTCCGCGCAGGCCAGGTGCGAATAGACGCCCTTCACCACGCACCATCTGGACGCCGCCGCGGCTTCCACGAACGCCCCTGCGCTGTAGCTGTGCACGCCGATGCGCTCCATCCCGGTATCGATCTTGAGATGGACGGTCGCCTTGCGCCCGAGTGCCTCGGCCGCGGCTTCGACCTGGCGCAGCTTGTCCAGCGACGAGACCGTGATTTCGAGGTCGTGGACGATGAAGCGCGCCACCTGCGGCCCGAAGATGCCGCCCATCACCAGGATCGGCACGCGCACGCCGGCGTGCCGCAGCGCAATGCCCTCCTCCACGAACGCCACGCCGAGCTGCTCGACGCCCTGCGCCTGCAGGTGCAGCGCCACCGGCACCAGACCGTGGCCGTAGGCATTGGCCTTGACGACGCCCATTACCGGCACGCCGCAGTGTCGACGCAGCGCGCGCAGGTTGTGGGTGAGCGCATCCAGATCGACGCGGATGCGGGTCGGGCGCTCGCTCGCTTCCGCATGCCGCCGGCTGGACGGGTCGAAGTCGGCGGCGTCGGAGAAGGAAGTGAGTCGAGGCATGCGCCATTTTAGCGCCGGATGGTGTTCCCTCGGCTGCATCCGCAAAGGCCGGACACACAACCGCCGACATGGGTCGGCGGTTGTGGTGTGCGATAGGCCGATCGACACGCATCGATCAGAGCATCCCGATCAGAACCGGGTCACCCTGACCACGGCGGTGGCACCGCCGCCCTTACCATCGCTGATCGCGTAGCTGAACTTGACCGTGCCTTTCCACGACCTCCACGGCGCCGAAAAGCGGATCTGATCGCCTTCGATCCAGGCGTTGCCCGTTGCCGGCTGAGTCAGGCCCTTGATGGTCAGCGCGTCGCCGTCGGGATCGCTGTCGTTGGCCAACACCGGAATCAGGACCGATACGTGCGGCGTCGCGAGGATGTCGTTTACCGCCACCGGCGGCGCGTTTGGCGCGGTGACCGCGATATCGACTTCGGCTTCGCGCACCGCGCTGCCATACCGCACGCGGTAGCGGAAGCTGTCGCTGCCGGAATAGCCCGCCTGCGCGGTGTAGCTCGCGCTGGCGCCCGACAGCGTGACGTTGCCGTGGGCCGGCGCGCGCACGATCGCATACTCCAGGCTGCCGCCGTTGCCGATTGAACCCGGCAGCGGGATCGACGTCGGCGTACCGGCCAGTGCCGTGGCCGAAACCGGCGCCGCGTCCAGCGATGTGTAGCTCTGCAGGAAACGCACACCGCCGGTCACCGACACCATCAGCAGCGAACCGTCCTTCGACAGTCTGGTGCGTCCTTTCACGTAGGCATCATTGCCGGTGTGCGTGAAGTTGTCCTGGAAGTCGTGGCTTGCGGTGTGGGTGAAGGTGTTCATGTCGTACACCCGCACCTGCCCGCTGCCGGCCCACGGAAAATACGCGATGCGCTCCACCGGATGGTAGGCCGCGCCGATCGGCTGCGGGCCGGCGTATTGGCCCAGCGTCGCCACCTTCTGGTAGACATCGTTGTAGATGAAAGTGCCGCCGTAGGTGGGAATCGCGAACTGGCTGCCCAGGCGATCGGTGGAAATCTCGAAGTTGAACCAGGACGTGCCGTTGGTGTAACCGTCGCGGCGCACGATCTGTTCGGTCGGAATGTGCACCAGCCCCCAGCGGCCATCCGAGATATTGGATTCGGCGAAGGCCACGGTATCGCCGTCGCCGCTGGTCGACAGCATCGTCGCCTGCCGCACCGACGCCAGTTGCGTCCACACGCCCGTGGCCGGGTCGAGCTTGCGCAGCGGCGTCCAGCCCGAACCCCAAAACTCCGTGGTCGCGTACAGCTTGCCGTCGGCCGCGAAGCGCACCGAGTACGTGCCACTTTCGTAATTGCCATTCTTGGCGAAGGGCATGGTGCGGGCGGTCAGGTCGTTGAGCGAGACCAGATGCACCCAGCCGCTGGTGCTGCCGGACAGGTCGTCGGCCACGGCGAGCGTGCCGTTGTCGGCCGAGATATCCAGACCCTTGAGCTGGCCACCGAGCACGATCGGCGAAAGAAAGCCGCCGCTGGCGATGTCGTAGCGCAGGACTTCACCGCCCTGGCTGATGTAGATGAGGCCGCGGCTGTCGTCGTGGACCATGTCCACGCGCTGCGGTGCCGGAATGAACGTGCCTGCGGCCGATGCGGGCAATGCCGCGGCGAGCGAAACCGCAACGAGCGAAGTGGTCAGCGCGACGATGCCCAGCATCGTGCGCGGAGCATATCGAATCTCCATGTGATCTCCTGATGAGTGGTTTTCCAGAGTCTGGAGCGGGCGGATGGCGGCATGCCGAAACACCTCGAATCCAGAGGAAAATCATACAGTTAGGAGCTCTCACGGACTGAGACTGAACGGCTTCCGCGATGCGCGCGTGCGTCGCGGAAGCTCTACGCAGACAGCGTCAGCTGTTCGGATAGCGTGTATTCACCAGCGATTGATAGGTCGCCGGATGATGCTGGTGCAACGCCTGC
>JAYUUH010000592.1:0-2534 GCA_043754745.1 Lysobacter sp. | reverse complement strand
ACACCGCGACAACGACGCCGCCATTGCCCTACAGGCTCGCAACCTTGGATGCGTAATGTGGGGAATCAGGAAACTCTTTAGTGCCGAGGCAAATCTGCCGTCGGCGAGGTTGCCGGGATTTTTCGATGCGGCATCCTGCCGCGTCGAAAAACGGCGCACATCGTGTGCGCCGCCCTCCGGGTCTACCGTTGCCGACTGCTCTACGTCACTTTCCGATGCGTCGGTAACGAGGTGAAATGGGCGACGTTCGGAGCATTGCCGCTACGAGCCTCCAGCCTGCACTGTGCCTTCCGACCACGCGCGGATATGCTTCGCGATCTCGCGCACGCCGTCGGTCAGGGCCGCCGGACCGGGCTGCAGGATGATCGGCGATTTGATCTCGTGCAGCGCACCGTCTCGGACCGCGGGAATCGCATCCCAGCCCGGGCGCGCCGCGACTTTCTCCGTTCGGAATTTCTTGCCGCACCACGAACCGAAGATGATGTCGGGCGCGCGACGGATTACCTCGTCGGGATCTTCGAGGATGCGCGCCTTCGCCAGCGACTCGGCCGCACGCTCGGGAAAGATGTCGTCGCCGCCGGCGATCCGCACCAGCTCCGCGACCCAGCGGATGCCGCTGATCGGCGGCTCGTCCCATTCTTCGAAATACACCTTCGGCCGCCGCGGCAGCGTCGCCGCCTGAGCGGCGATGTCGTCGAGCCCGCGTCGCAAGTCATCGGCATAGGCATTGGCCTTGTCGGGCACGCCGACCAGCGCGCCGAGGCGGCGGACATAATCGAGAATGCTCTCGACGCTGCGGTGGTTGCTGATCCAGACCTCCACGCCCTGCTTGATCAGCGCCGACGCGATCTCGGCCTGGATATCGGAAAACCCGACCACGAAATCCGGCTCAAGCTTCAGGATCTCGCCGATCTTCGCCGACGTGAACGCGCTGACCTTCGGCTTTTCCTTCCGTGCGATGGCCGGTCGCACCGTGAAACCGCTGATGCCGACGATGCGGTGCTGCTCGCCGAGCGCATACAGCACTTCGGTGGGCTCTTCGGTGAGGCAGACGATGCGTTGGGGGCCGATCATGCGGTGGCTGTGGCAGAGTAGAGACGATTCCACAGTCTAACCGGTGCCCGATGCGCGCATGGCTTCCGATCATCCCGCTGTCGTTGGGCCTCACGGCTTGCGAAGAGCGGATCGAGACGCGGGCCGAAAAAGAAGCGGCCATCGAACAGGCGGTCGCCCCTGCGATCGCCACTCCCGATAGCCTGGCACGTACGTCCAAAGTCGCGGTGCGCATACGCGTTATCGACAGCGCAAGCGGTCTTCCTGTCGCCGGCGTGGACATACTCGATCTCGGATACCTGTCGCGATCGACAGGGGACGATGGCGTTTATACCGGTACCGCGCTGGTGGAGCCGGAAGGAACTTTCTCAATTCGCTGCCGCGCACCCAAGCCATTCGTTGCAGGCGAAATGCTTACCAACCAGCATTACAGCGTGACCGGCGGACGCATCGATCTGGTCATCGATGTCAACGCCGCGCGATGTGGAACACCGCTATCCAAACGCCGGGAACGTTTCGCGGGGATGTACGTTTCTGAGTTTGAAAGCAGTCTTTTCTTTCCCTGCAATGGGCTGCCGCCACCGGCCGAGAAAGACTTGCATGCCTCCCATGCAGCCTGGGCAGACGTGCCGACGGAGGTAGCCGGCGAACTAACCTGGGCAAAGACGCGCGAGTCCGTGATCGGTGCGGACGACGGCTTCTACGTCGAGTGGACGGGCACCCTCACTGGCCCCGGCAGTTACGGGCACTTGGGCATGAGCCCGTACGAGTTCAAGGTGGAAGCAATACACGACACATCAGACAAACGCCCTGCATCCTGCAAGGCGCCTGGATACGCGGAAACGGTGCGCGAACGCGAACGCTGGCGGCGACAGCAGGTGTCGGCGCTAGCGACTCAGGGATAAAGCATCCGCTTCGTCCACGCGCCATCCGCGCCGCGTTCGTACAGATAGCGCTCGTGCAGGCGGAACTGCGCGCCGTACCAGAATTCGATGTTGCGCGGCACCACGCGGAAGCCGCCCCAGCGCGGCGGCCTAGGCACGTCGCGGCCTTCGTATTCGCGCTCGGCGTCGGCGAACCGCGCTTCGAAAGTCTCGCGCGCGTCGAGCGTTTCGGACTGGTGCGAGGCCCAGGCGCCGAGCTGGCTGGCACGGGGACGTTTCGCGAAATAGGCCTCGGCTTCGGCATCGCCGACGATTTCGACGTCGCCTTCGATCCGCACCTGCACGCCGTCTTCGCCGAGGGCTTTCCAGAAGAACAGCAGCGCGGCCTGCGGGTGGGCCTGCAGTTCGCGGCCCTTGCGGCCGTCGAGGTGGGTGTAGAACACGAAACCGCGTTCGTCGTGCGCCTTCAGCAGCACCATGCGCGCCGAGGGCCGGCCGTCGGGCGCGACGGTGGCGACGGTCATCGCGGTGGGCTCGGGAATCCCCGCCGCCTTGGCCTGTGCGAGCAGCGAATCGAATGTAGCGAGGGCTTCGGCG
>JAYUUH010000591.1:0-7478 GCA_043754745.1 Lysobacter sp. | reverse complement strand
GCCAGGTGCGTACGGCGGCCTTCTCCGGCTGGTTTTCCACCCGCGACAACCCCGCCGGCAACGGCAGCATCGCCATCTGCCAGGGCGCCGGTCTGACCGGCACGATCCTGGCGAGCGTCAATGCCGTCATGCCCGCGCCCATATCTCCCGGGCAACGCGCCGTGGGTGCGGCGCGGTGTGCCCGGCGGTGAGCATTGCGGGCCTGCAGTCGGCAGGCGGCGTGGTGATCGCCACGCTGCCGGTGTCTGGTACGTTGACCTTCGCCGTGACCTGTACGGTGTTCTGATCGCGTGGTCCGGCGATCGAACCGATCACGCAGTGATCGTTGCGGGCATCGACCAGCCGTGGTGCGTCATCCCATCGCGCTGGGTTCGGTGAACGACAGCGCCTCGGCGCCGTGCTCGCGCACGATCCCCTCGAGGCGTGCGGTGTCCTCGGGGTCGTCGTCGTCGACATCGATCACGACCAGGATCCGGCCGTCGGCGATTTCCTGTTCATAGCGTCGACGGATCGGGTCGGGCACGGCCGATCCCGCCAGCGCCGTCGCCCAGCCGCCCGTGGCCGCGCCGATCAGGGTCAGCGCCGCCACGCCGGCGACGGTGATGCCGATCGCGGGCACGGCGATGCCGATCAGGCCGGCCAGCAATCCCGCAGTGCCGCCGCCCACAGTGCCGCGCAGCGCCGCCGGGATGAAATCGGTGCTGGCGTTGCGGTAATCGTCGGGAATCCGCTCCATCTCGATATCGGCGCGCGCGACGATGGAAATATCCTTTTCCGGCATGCCCGAGGTCTGCAGCGAGGCGACGGCCATGCGCGCGGAAGCGAGGTCGCGCATGAGGAATACGTGTCTGGTTTTCATCGGAATCTCCTTGTGCAAGCGGGAGAGGGATCCCGCTGGATGTCGGCGATCGGATGGAGGTTGCGGCTATCGGCCGGCCCTCGCGTCGCCGGAACTCGAGGCGTTCGCCATCGACTATGTCCATTGCCGGCTGAATCGTTGAACAGGGTCGACGTCGCGCATGACCATGCACGTTTTCAGGCTCATTTCGCCATCATTGCCATGCAGGGTGCCCGGCAGAGCGCATTCCGGCGATGCAAAAGACAAGCCCCGCGATGCGGGGCCGTCGTGAGTGCGCGGAAAGATCGCCTTACAGCGGTTTGGGCGTCAATTTCAACAAGCGCGCCCCGGCGCCGTCTTCCAGCAGCCAGATCGCGCCGTCCGGCCCCTGTTCCACTTCGCGGATGCGTTTGCCCATCGCATAGCGTTCGGCTTCCCGGGCGGTGGTGCCGTTGAACTGGATGCGCACCAGCGCCTGCGAAGCGAGGCCGCCGATCAGACCGCTGCCGCGGAAGTACGGGAACAGGTCGCCGGAATAGATGATGAAACCGGCGGGCGCGATGGTCGGGTTCCACCAGGCTTCGGGCGCGTTGTAGCCGTCGCCGGGAGCGTGGTCGGGAATGTTGCTGCCATCGTAGTTGTTGCCGTTGGAGACAAGCGGCCAGCCGTAATTGCTGCCGCGTTCGATCAGGTTCAATTCGTCGCCGTTGGCAGGGCCCATTTCATGGGTCCAGAGTTGGCCGGCGCCGTCGAAGGCGATGCCCAGCAGGTTGCGATGACCCAGCGACCAGACTTCCCTGGCGACGCCGGTCTGATTCGCGAACGGATTGTCGGCGGGCACGCTGCCATCGTCGTTGAGACGGATCAACTTGCCGAGATTCTTGGTCATGTCCTGCGCGGGCGTGGCTTGCTGGCGGTCGCCGGAGGTGATCCAGAGCTTGCCGTCGGCGCCGAAGGCGATGCGATGGCTGTAGTGGCCTTCGCCGCCCACTTTCGGCGACTGCCGCCAGACGATCTGCGCCGTGCCCAGACTGCCGCCGCCGTTGGCATCGAGCGTGAGCGGCGCGCGCGCGACCACCGCGCCGCGGGTGTCGTTGCTGCCGGCTTCGGCATAGCTGAAATAGACGTAGCGGTTGCTGGCGTATTGCGGGTGCAGCACGACATCGCCCATGCCGCCCTGGCCGCCGTAGGCCACGGCCGGCAGGCCGGTGACGGTGCCGGTGGTCCTGGTGACCGTGTTGAACAGCCGCAACTGCCCGGATTTTTCGGTGACTAGCAGACGGCCGTCGGGCAGGAAGGTCATCGCCCAGGGTTCGTTGAAGGTGCCGAACGAGGTGCTGTTGAAAGGCGGGTTCGGCAGCTGCGTCGGGCGGTTTGGCCCGCCGGTGAATCTCGGCTTGTCGGCGGCTTCGGCTGCAGGCGCCGACGGGGCTGGCCTTTCGCGACGCGATGCGGCCGCTTCGCGGCCGGCCTTGGCGGCCTCGAGGCGGGCCTCATCGCTGCCGATGGTGCCGGTGCAAGACGTCAGCAACAGGCCGACGCTGAAGATCATGGAGATGGACTGGGGCATGGGGGCGTGCCTCGACGTCGGAAGGGGGTGCGATGTTGTAGCGGACTGCGCATCCGCCTGCCGTGACCGGGTTAACGGGCTGGCGACGGCGTCGCTTGAAACGCCGGTCTGCGGCCCCGGCATCTTGCGCCGGATAGTGGCCGTCTGCCTGAACATGCCGGCTTCGGGCAGCGCGCATGACTTCCGGCGGCTTGAAGCTGGGCGCGCCGGCCCACATTCCACTCAATCAACTTTTCTTTCCCCGGAGTGTCTCGCATGAAGATCCAAGGCTTTCTCGACCAGTTGCTGAAAACCGCACAGCAGAGCGCAGGCGGACTGGGCAATGCCGCGGGCGTGAAGAGCGGCGCGGATTTCGGCAAGGGCGCCCTGACCGGCGGTGCGCTAGGCATGCTGCTGGGCAACCGCAAGGCGCGAAAGATGGGCGGGAAGGTCGCGGTCTACGGCGGCCTCGCCGCCGTCGGCGTGCTGGCCTACAAGGCCTACGGCGACTGGAAGAAACAGCAGGGCGGCGTCGGCGCGAACATCGAACCGCGCACCGTGGACATGCTGCCGCCGCCCGAGGCCGAATCGCACAGCCAGGCCATCCTCAAGGCCCTGATCGCCGCGGCCAAGGCCGATGGCCACGTCGACGCGCGCGAGCGCGAAGTGATCGAGGGCGAATTCAGCCGGATCGATGCCGCTCCCGAAGTCCGCCAGTGGCTGCATGCCGAACTGGAGAAACCGCTGGACCCGGCCGAAGTCGCGCGCGCCGCGACCACCCCGGAAATGGCCTCGGAGATGTACCTCGCCAGCCTGCTTGCCGCCGACGAACAGAACTTCATGGAGCGCGCGTATCTGGACGAACTGGCGCGGCAGCTCAAGCTCGACGACAGCCTGAAGGCGCGGCTGGAGCAGCAGGTGAAGGAGGCAGACGACGGGGTTTGATTGCTTCCGTTGTTTGTAGAGCGTGCTTCAGCGCGCTGCCTTACTGTCTTACAACCAGACTCGCATAAAAGAGCGCCGGGTCAGTTTTGGGCCCGGCAGCTCCTTGCGTAAAAGGCCAGCGCACTGAAGTGCGCTGTACTGAAGGCGCGAGTTCGCATCACGCGCTTTCATTGATTGGAGACTGACGACGGCAAGCCGGCCGCCACGTCCCGGAACGCAGCCAGTGCTGCTTCCAGATGGTCGATGATCTCCTGCTGCAGCACGTCCGGCGGCGGCAGGTCGTCGAGATTGTCCAGGCTGTCGTCCTTCAGCCAGAACAGATCCAGACTGGCCTTGTCGCGCGCGATCAGCGCGTCGTAGCGGAAGTATTTGAAGCGTTCGGTTTCTTTGCGTGCGTGGCGGTTGTCGGGGTTGTAACAAGCGATGAAATCGCGCAGGTCGTCCAGCTTCAGCGGCCGCGTTTTCAGGGTGAAATGCTGATTGGTGCGCAGATCGTAGAACCACACGCCGTCGGTCTGGGTGCGGCCGTCCTTTCGCTTGGCGTCGAAAAACACCACGTTCGCTTTCACACCCTGGGCGTAGAAGATGCCGGTCGGGAGGCGCAGCACGGTGTGCACGTCGCAGGTCTCCAGCAGCTTGCGGCGGATCTTCTCGCCCGCGCCGCCTTCGAACAGCACATTGTCCGGCAGCACTACCGCAGCCTTGCCGTCCACTTTCAGCATGCTGACGATGTGCTGCAGGAAATTCAGCTGCTTGTTCGATGTGGTTTCCCAGAAGTCCTGACGCTCGTAGGTCAGTGCGTCGCGATCTTCCTCGCCTTCCTCGTTGGTAATGGTCATGCTGCTTTTCTTGCCGAACGGCGGATTCGCCAGCACGTAATGCACTTTCCGCTGTGGTTCCGAAATCAGCGCGTCCGACCGTTCCACCGACGGCTCGCCCACCAGTTCACCGATGTTGTGCAGGAACAGATTCATCAGGCACAGCCGGCGGGTGCCGGCGACGATCTCGTTGCCGTGGAAGGTCTGGTCGCGCAGAAACGCCTTCTGCTTCGTATTGAGTCTTGGCGCTTCGTAATCCAGCCAGTCGGCGTTGTGCTTCAGCCAATCGCCGGTGCCGCTCAGCCATTCGTTGGCGACCAGGAAAAAGCCGCCGGTGCCGCAGGCCGGGTCGGCGATGGTTTTCATCGGCTGCGGGCGCATGCACGCCACCATCGCCTGGATCAGCGCGCGCGGCGTGAAGTATTGGCCAGCGCCGCTCTTGGTGTCTTCGGCGTTCTTCTGCAGCAGACCTTCGTACAGATCGCCCTTGGTGTCGGCGTCCATGCCCACCCAGTTCTCGGCGTCGATCATCTGCATCAGCCGCGACAGCTTGGCCGGGTCTTGGATTTTGTTCTGCGCCTTGAAGAAGATGGCGCCGAGCATGCCGTCTTCCTTGCCCAGCTTGTTCAGCGTCTTCACGTAGTGCCGTTCCAGCGGCTCGCCCACCTTCGACTTCAGATGCGTCCAACCGTAGCCGTCGGGAATGTGGGTGTCGCGCTGGTACGGCGGCTGCGCGTACTCATGAGCCATCTTCAGGAACAGCAGATAGGTCAGTTGTTCGAGATAGTCGCCATAGCCCACGCCGTCATCGCGCAGGGTGTGGCAGAAGTTCCAGATTTTCTGGACGAGGGTGCTGCTGTTCATGGCTCAGGGTTTGTCCGTGTGCTTGTCGGCGGCGAGGCGTTTGGCCTCGGACTGCAGTTGTTTCAGGTCGTCGTCCGCTTCACGGTCGGCGGCCAAGGCTTCGTCGGCATGGCGACGGGCATCGAACGCGGCGCAGCGTTCGCCGATGATGGTTTCCATCTGCTCGTGCGAGATGCGTCCCGCACCGGCCAGCACATCGCGTTCGTTGAAGGTCAGGAAGCGGTCGGTCTGGGCGATCCAGTCGTCCATGCGCGTTTCGATCCGGCGTGCGGCACGGTCTTCGGCGAAGTCCAGGAACATCGTGACCAGCCGGTTCAGCTGATCGAGTTCCGATGCGTCGAGATAATTCTTGGACACCACCGCATCGGCTTTGCGTGGGCGGTCGCCGGCCCAGGTGCTCAGGCCCATGTGGTGGGTGGCGGCATCGGCGCGCGCCACGATCAGCTCGGCGGCGGTGCGGCCGGTCACCGCATACACCAGCTTGTTCTGGATGGTGGCGAAAAAGGTCTTGGCGGTGTTGGCGGTGCCGTCGTAGTCGCTGCTGCTGGTTTTGAACAGGTCGCGCAGCTTCTGGTAGAAGCGCTTCTCGGAACTGCGGATGTCGCGGATGCGGCGCAGCAGTTCGTCGAAGTAATCGGCCCGCTCGGCGTCCTTCAGGCGCGCATCGTTCAGCACGAAGCCCTTGACCAGGTATTCGGCCAGGGTGCTGCCGGCCCAGCGCCGGAACTGGGTGCCGCGCGGGGAACGCACCCGGAAGCCCACGGCCAGAATCAGATCCAGGCGATAAAGCATTGTTTTGTAACGTTTTCCATCGGCAGCAGTTGTCAAGTGAAACTTGACAACTGAATCCTCCGGCAGCTCGCCTTCGGCCAATAGCTTGCGGATGTGCAGGCTGATGTTCTGCTTGGTGGTCTCGAACAGCGCCGCCATGTCCGCCTGGCTCAACCAGGCGGTGCCGCCATCGGCGCGCAGTTGGACCTCGGCGCGGCCGTCTTCGGTGCGGTAGAGGATCAGCTCGCCCTGTCCCTCGCTCATGCCGCCCCCTTGGACTTGCGGCCACGCGTACGTGCGGGTGCGCGCTCAGCTGGCTCGCGCTGTGCGCGGATGCGCGCCAGCAGCGCGCTGGCGGGCTCGTCGTTCGGATCCTGCGGCACCAGTTGGCCGGAAAACGCGGCGCGGAGAATGTTTTTGCGTTGGGCGGTGGATTGTTTGAGTGCAAGTTCCAGTGACTTTTCCTGACTCTTTGCGTTGCTTATCGTATCTTCAATCACTTTCAACACTTCGTCCATTTCGCGTTTTGCGCAAATAGGAACAGAAATTCGTCGAACAATATCCGTGTTCAAGTTTGGCTGTGCCGCACCTTGATTGAGGGCTCTTAACTTTTCGGTTTGTGTTTTCAAGAACCAATACAGGTATAGCTTGGTCGTTTCGTCGATATCGAGCAGTGCTACCGATCCGTCGTTGATACAACCGCCAATTTTCGCAATTTTTGGAACTCCCAAGGTCGCGCCGCTATTTGTAAGCAGCAGCGTTCCGATGTCGATAAAGCGGCTTGCAGCTTTGCCAGCCTCTGTAACGAATAGTTCGGTGCTCCGAAGATAGATTTCATCGTCGCGCGTAATCGACCCGACGGTTATCCAAGGAATGCTTCCGCCAAAGTATCTCGGGTCTCCCGCAGGCCTTGGCGATGCGCCTCTGATCACAAAGCAAAGCTGATCGACACTTGCCTACACCCATCCCTCAGGCAATTCCGGCAAGTCAGTTATATCGGGTTGCATCGGCTCGGGGTACTTCTTCTGCCAGTCGTTGGGCGGCGCCTTACCCTGTTCTGCGAACTTGACGAGTTGTTTTGCTTCCCATCGGGTGCGGCGTTCGGTGAGGATGCGCTGCAGCAACTGCGCGCTGGTTTCTTCGGCGGTCTTGTGCTGGCGCCATTCGGCGGTGAGCGTGCCTTGGACGGCGGCTTTCAGCAGCGATTGCCGGTAGCGCACCAGCTTGGTCTGCGCGGCCTTCAGTTCGGCCACGCCGGCGTCAAGATCGGAGAGCAGTTCTTCGAGCTTTTCGACGATGCGGGTTTGTTCGGCTACGGGTGCTAATGGAATTCCAGTTTCGGAGAGCCAACGACTAGGCACGCGCATCTGGCCAGCAGTTCCCGTCATGTTTTGCCGTGCTGTTTTCCGGAAATCAGGTTGCGATAAGTAATGAGCAAGCCATTTTGGCAAAAGAGCGTGAGTCGGTCTAATGACGTGAAATTCTGTCGATCCGAACGCATAGGTATACGAAAGGCTTGGAACCAAACCGCCCTTTCCGTTTTCCATGCAAGGCGTGATCTTGGCAAACAAAACGTCACTCTCGGAAAAAGACGTGGCGGTTTCAACCTCGAGGTGCAACACGGTTAATTACTGCATGGTTCCGTTGGGGGTTTGATCCAAGTCGATCAGTGCGTCGTAAAGCTCCAGCGGTG
>JAYUUH010000590.1:0-2550 GCA_043754745.1 Lysobacter sp. | reverse complement strand
CAGAAGCTCGGCGGCATGTTCCAGCACATGATCGTCGACGACAACGCGAAGACCGCGCGGCTCGAAGCCACGGCCGCCGACATCGACGAGATTCGCCGCATGGGCATGAAGGTCACGATCGATCAGGTGTTGACCGCGCGCATCCGCAGCGTCGAAACCGCAATGGCGAACCGCCAGTTCGGCACCCGCAGCATCTCCGGTTACGCCTGCTACCGCACGGTCGAGGAAACCTACACCACCATCGACCAGCTCGTCGCCGGCAAACCCGCGCTCGCCAGTGTCTCCAACATCGGCCCCAGCTGGCTGAAATCGCGCAACACCGGTGGTTACGACATGAAGGTGCTGCGGCTGACCAATTCGGCCACGAACGCCAGCCGGCCGAACAAGGCGCCGATGGTGGTGTTCGCTTCGATCCACGCGCGCGAGTACACGCCCGCCGAACTCACCACGCGCTTCGCGGAATGGCTGGTCAATGGGTACGGCACCGACCCGGAAGCCACCTGGCTGATGGACAACTACGTGTTCCACCTGATCCTGCAGGCCAATCCCGACGGTCGCAAGAAAGCGGAAACCGGCCTGTCGTGGCGCAAGAACGTCAACAACACCAACGGCAGTTGCAGCGCGAATAGTATTGGCACCGACCTCAACCGCAACTTCCCGTTCCACTGGAATACCGTCGCCGGCGGCTCCAGCCCCAACGCCTGCGCCGAGACCTACCACGGCCCGGTCGCGCAGTCCGAACCCGAAACGCAGAACCTCGTACGCTTCGTCGCGGGCGCGCCGGGCGCCAGCGGCGTCTACAGCGGCGGCGTGTTCCCGGACCGCCGAGGCGATGCTTCCAGCAGCGTCGCGCCTGACGATTACCAGGGCATCTTCTTCGACATTCACAGCTATTCGCAGCTGGTCCTGTGGCCCTGGGGCGACACCACCAATCTCGCGCCCAACAGCGCCGCGTTGGCCACGCTGGGCAGGCGGATGGCGTTCTTCAACAGCTATAAACCCCAACAGTCGGTCGGCCTGTACGCGACCGACGGTACCACCGACGACAGCATGTACGGCCTGCTCGGCGTGCCCAGCTATACCCTCGAACTCGGCGTCGCCTTTTTCGAGTCGTGCACCACGTTCCAGTCGACGACGCTGCCGAGGAATCTGGCCGCGCTGAAGTATTCCGCGCGCAATCTCACCGCGCCGTATCGCTATCCATCCGGCCCGGATACCGTCAGCGTGTCCACGTCCAGCGCATCCGTTCCCGCCGGCACGCCGGTCACCATCTCCGCGATCCTCGACGACAGCCAGTTCAACCAGAGCAACGGCACCGAAGCCACCCACGCCATCGCGTCCGCAAGGCTTTACGTCGATATCCCGCCGTGGGAAACCGGCGCCAGCGGCATCGCGATGACCGCCAGCGACGGCAGCTTCAACAGCACCCGCGAAACGGTGACCGCAAGCTTGGGCACCACCGGCCTGGGCGCCGGCCGGCGCATCGTCTACGTGCAGGGCACCGACGCTTCGGGCAAACCGGGCACGCCAAACGCGGTATTGCTCACCATCGGCGGCAGCGCCCCGAGCGCGCCGACGGCGAACTTCAGCGTCGCTACCTCGGCGCTCACCGCGACCTTCACCGACAGCTCGACCGATACCGACGGCAGCATCGCGTCGCGCAGTTGGAATTTCGGCGACGGCAACTCCTCCACCGCGACCAATCCCAGTCACGCCTATGCGGCCGCCGGCACCTACACCGCGACATTGACCGTCACCGACAACAGCGGCTTGACCAACACGAAATCGCAGTCGGTCACCGTGAGCAGCGGCGGCGCCGTGAGCTACACCAACGACACCGATGTGACGATTCCGGATAACACCACCGTCCAAAGTTCGATCGTGGTCGACGGCCGCACCGGCAACGCCTCCAGCGCGACGCCGGTGGCGGTGAACATCGTCCACACCTACAAGGGCGACCTGAAGGTGGACCTGATCGCACCGGACGGTTCGGTCTATGTGCTGCACAACCGCAGCGGCGGCAGCGCCGACAACATCATCCAGACCTTCTCGGTCAACCTGTCGTCGGAAGCGTTGAACGGCACATGGAGACTGCGCGTCAACGACAACGCGACCGCGGACACCGGTTATCTCAACAGCTGGGGTATCACGTTCTGAGCGTCGCCCGCTGATAGCCGTTACAGAAAAACCCCCGTACGTGAGTGCGGGGGTTTTGTTTTGGTTCGCTGGTGGTCCCTGATGATTACGCTTTAGAACATTGCGACTCAACCATTCAACCAAGCTTCTGCATGCTGGAGTGATCGTTTGCCCAGCAAGGGAGTCATTTGCCCCCACAATCCCTCAATCTGTTGAGCGCGGGTCGCCATGCCTTCAATCAGCCCGGTTGCCACCGCCGTCCCCAACATCAGATCATCACTGCCAACGCCATTTTCTATCAAAGCGAATAATGCTTGATTGCCTGGCATGTCATCGCTGTCGAAATCTTCAGCAAGGCGATATCCAATAGCCGAGAAAAAAGTCGTAACTGGTGGTTTCTCCGGGAGCCATTCC
>JAYUUH010000589.1:0-2553 GCA_043754745.1 Lysobacter sp. | reverse complement strand
CCGCAACCCATGCCCACGACGCGCCGCCGGCCGACGATCATCGTCACGGCGTCACCCGCACCGAGGCCGAAGACGCGGTGCGCGTCCTGCTGCGCTGGTCCGGCGACGACCCGACCCGCGAAGGCCTGCTCGACACGCCCAAGCGCGTCGCCAAGGCCTACCAGGACTGGTTCAGCGGCTACGCGATGGATCCCGAGGACTATCTCAAGCGCACGTTCGAGGAAGTCGGCGGCTACGACGAAATGGTCGTGCTGCGCGACATCGAATTCGAGAGCCACTGCGAACACCACATGGCGCCGATCATCGGCAAGGCCCACGTCGGCTACCTGCCGAGCGGTCGCGTCGTCGGCATCAGCAAACTCGCGCGCGTGGTCGAAGCCTACGCCCGCCGTTTCCAGGTGCAGGAAAAAATGACCGCGCAGGTCGCGCGCTGCATCCAGGACGCGCTGCACCCGCGCGGCGTGGGCGTGGTGATCGAGGCGGCGCACGAGTGCATGACCACGCGCGGGATCCACAAGCGCGGGGTCAGCATGGTGACGTCGAAGATGCTGGGCAGTTTTCGCGAGGATGCGCGGACGCGCGCGGAGTTCCTGGAATTCATCCAGGTGCGCGGCGGTCGGTGATTTCGTACGGCGGGTGATTGAGGCAATCCGTCGTCTTGTGCATTGTTTTTACGGCCGTCATCCCGGCGAAGGCCGGGATCCAGCTTTGATGCATTTTATTCTTCACTCTGTCATTCCGAGCGCAGTGAGGGATCTGCTTCACGGAGCAACTGCAGAGCTTCCGCGCTTTGCGCGGGTCACTTTCTTTGTCGCAAAGAAAGTAACCAAAGAAAACTCTTTGAGGCCGAGGCAAATCTGCCATCAGTGACATGGCCGGGATTTTTCGATGCGGCATCCTGCCGCGTCGAAAAACGGCGCACATCCTGTGCGCCGCCCTCCGGGTCTACAATTCCTGGAGGTTCGCCGTCGCTTTGCACTGCGGCGAAACGAACGCATGTGCCGACACTGTATCCGCTGCGCGGCTCAGCCCCTCCCCTTGCGCGCAGCGCGGGGGGAGGTTGGGAGGGGGGCGAAGCCGCCGCGACCAATCCGTAGGCCGGATTTCGTAGGGCGGGTCTTGCCCCCGCCAGGAGAAGCAACGAACCGCCAGCATTGATTAGGGTTGGCCAGGCGTAGCGATACCCATCAAAAGCAACTGCAAAGCTTCCGCGCTGTCGCACGGGTTACTTTCTTTGTCGCACTGCGCCGCTTGCGGCGCGAACGGCGAAGCCGGCCCGAAGAGCCTGCCCCGTACTCGATACGGGGGCGAGCGCCATAGGCGCGAGTCAAGAAAGTAACCAAAAAAAACTCTCTAGTGCCGAGGCAAATCTGCCGTCGGCAGGTTGGCCGGGATTTTTCGATGCGGCATCCTGCCGCGTCGAAAAACGGCGTACATCCTGTGCGCCGCCCTCCGGGTCTACGATTCCCTCACCGCTGTCATCCCGAACCGCAGGCGAGGGACCTGTTTGTCGTTGTCGCAAATGTCATCCGATGTAGTAGCAAGAGATGTAGATCGTAAGGTGGGGTAAGCGAAGCGCACCCCACCATCCCGAAGCATCAGACCCCGAGAACATCAAGCGACACAGGCGCGTTGTCGTGGCTATCGCTGCGCCGACCGCACCTGGGTACTAACCGTGCCTTGGAAAGTGCACACTGACCCCTGTTATCTTCTTGTGTTCTGAACCTTAAATTTCATGGCGAATCCGTTCGCCGCGCCTAAGGACTGTGCATGAGCCAGACCGATCAACACTTACCCGCCGACGAAGCTCAACGCAGGCTGGATGCAGCGCTGGAGTACATCTCGAAATTCTGGACGACGTTCGAGCAACGGCCCGGCATGCTTGGTACGCCTCGCGATCTCGAGGCGATGATGTTCTTCATCGACTTCATGGAGAATGTGCTGTTGGGCGGCGACAGGGAAACTTATGCTTCTTGGAACGAATTTCTTGTCGAAAAAAAGTACATTCGTGGCGGAGCAAATTTACTCAGGGAGTCATTGAGCGATGATCTCGATGATTTCGTGAAACTGCAATCGGTCAGGCGCGAGTTTCTGATTTGGCGTGCCGAGCGCCAATCTGTAAGTGGATAGCTTGGGTAAGCAGGTAGGATGGGTTGAGCGTAGTGGTACCCAACAAAAACAACTGCAAAGCTTCCGCGCTGTCGCGGGTTACTTTCTTTGTCGCACTGCGCCGCTTGCGGCGCGAACGGCGAAGCCGGCCCGAAGGGCGAGCGTCGGAGGCGCGAGTCAAGAAAGTAACCAAAGAAAACTCTCTAGTGCCGGAGCTAACCTGCCGTCGGCGACATAGCGGGAATTTTTCGATGCGGCATCCTGCCGCGTCGAAAAACGGCGCACATCCTGTGCGCCGCCCTCCGGGTCTCCAATGACTGCACGAGGCTGCGTCACTTCAAGGTCGCGGTGACAATAGCCAGTGAAACGAAACCATCTTTTTAGCAAATTTTCGCTCAGCAGAGTATGAGATCGCAAAGAAAAGGAGCGTGCCGGGCACGCTCC
>JAYUUH010000588.1:0-2556 GCA_043754745.1 Lysobacter sp. | reverse complement strand
CCCGACCGGCGCGCGGCAACTGTTGCGCCGCGCCGATGTCGAAGCGGCGGTACTGGAAACCGCGCGCGGTGGACTGCTGCGACGCGGCCTGGCGCTGGCCGAGGCCGATGTCGCGGTCGTCACCAACATCAGCGCCGATCACTTCGGTGAATACGGCGTCCACTCGGTCGAAGATCTGGCCGCGGTCAAACTCACGGTCGCCCGCGCCGTGGCCGCGCACGGCTGGCTGGTGCTCAACGCGGAAGATCCGCTGCTGCGCAGGCTCGGTCCGCAGGCCGCGCCGCGGATCGCGTGGTTCGCCGTCGACCACGCGATGCTGCCCGAGGATGCGATGGATCTGCCGCGCTGCGCGGTGCGCGACGGCCGCCTGCTGCTGGACGACGGGCTGGAAACCCACGACCTCGGCGACATCGCGGCGATGCCGGTCACCCTCGGCGGCCGCGCGCGCTACAACATCGCCAACGCCGCCGGCGCCGCGCTCGCCGCGTCGCTGTTGCGGGTGCCGATCGCGACGATCGCCCCGGTGCTCGCCGACTTCGGCCGCAGTCACGTCGATAATCCCGGCCGCCTGCAGCACTGGGCATTCGCGGGGATCGAGGTGTTCCTGGATTACGCCCACAACCCGGACGGGCTTGCCGGGCTGCTCGACATCGCCCACGCGCGGCGCGGCGACGGGCGCCTGGCGCTGCTGCTCGGCCAGGCCGGCAATCGCGAGGACGAACAGATCCGCGAGCTGGCGGCGGTGGCGGCCCGATACGCGCCGGATCTGGTGGTGGTGAAGGATATCGATGGCTTCCTGCGCGGCCGGGTGGCCGGCGAGGTCGCGGAAGTGATCCGCAATGAATTGCTGCGGCTGGGAATGGATGAGGCCGCGCTGCCGGTCCGGTTGCGCGAAGCCGATGCCGCGCGCGAAGCGCTGGGTTGGGCGCGCGCCGGCGATGTACTGGTGTTGCCGGTCCACAGCCTCGACGCCAAGGCCGAGGTCGCGAGTTTGCTCGATACGCTGCAAGCGCAGGGCTGGCAGCCAGGACAGGCGCTGCCCGACGCGGCCGTCGCTCCGCTGGTGTAGGAGGGCTTCAGCCCCGAGCCGTTGGTAATCTGCGGTGTCCTAAAAACTCGGGCCTGAAGGCTCTCCTACAGAAGAACGGGTTTCATTTATTTGGACTGCGCGTCCCAGGCGCGGATCGCGGCCTCCACGGCATCGATGCCTTTGGCGGCGGCCGTTTCGTCGACCTGATCGACCGTGTCGTTTACGCTGTGGATGACCTTCATGACTTTGGGTGGCGACACCGGCCGCTTGCCGGCGAACATCGCGAGAATGCCGGGGATTTCGTCTGCGCCGACCAGCGAATAGGAGACCGCGGGCCAGTCGGCCTCGAGGAAGGCGAGGTGGTCGGACGGCGGATACTGCGCGCTGGCGTTGATCGCCAGCCCCTGTTTTTCCGCGGCGCTGCGACTGGCGGCGACCAGCCCATGCGCCGGGTCGGGGGTCATCATCCACAGACTGTCGCCCCAGCCGAAGACATCGAAATTGATGTAGAGCGCGGGCTTCTCGCTTTTCTGCTCGACGTATGCGGTGGCGCCCAGCAGGCCGTGTTCCTCAAGGTCCCAGAACGCGACCTTCACCCGGTGATGCGCCAACGGCGTGCGCTGCAAGCGTTCGGCCAGCGCCAGCACCACCGCGCTGCCGGACGCGTTGTCGGTGGCGCCGCGGCCCGCATCGACGCGGTCCGAGTGCGCGCCGATCAGTAGCAGCGGCGCGTCGGCCGGCCCGCCGAGATCGACCAGCAGGTTTTCGCCTTCCCGCTTGCCTGCGACGAACGCCTGTATCGTCGCGGTCAGGCCGATGCCCTGCAGGCGCGTCCGCAGATGCGCGCGGCGGCCGGCGTTGTCCCCGGCCTGCGCCATCGCCGCGACATCGCCGTACCAGCGGCTGTGCCCGGGGCCGGCTCCGCTGGATGCCGGCTCGTGCGCGGGCGTGGATGCGCAGGCCGCCAACATCGGAATGAGGAGTGCGACGGCGAGAACGGTCTGGCGACGCGGCAGCAGGGACATCGGGCGATTCCTGTGGGCCAAGGACGTTGGCGGACGACGGATCGTGGCAGAGTCGCGACCGCTTTAGCAGGTGGTTGAAAAACGTACTTCCTGTACGTTTTTCAAATCGCGAGTCCGTTGCATGTCCGGACTCGCTCCCGGCGAATCAATCGCTTGCGCGCTTGCTTCGCCGCCGCAGCCTTCCATGGCTGCACTAGCAGGCTGTTGAAAACAGCCTGCTAGGGTGCCGCAAGTCATCCAGCGCCCGGCAGCGCAGCGGCGGGTAGGATTTTTCCTACACGCCGACGCGGGGAACGGCGCTTGTCGCACCCGGCAGGCTTGCCTAGTCTGTGCCTGGGACGACTCTTGGCGAGTCTTCGGGAGAGAAGAAATGACGATCCGGGTATTTCTGCTGGACGACCATGCGCTGGTCCGCGCCGGCCCAGTCATTACCCGTTATGAAATTGAACCCGCCGTCGGTGTCAAAGGCGCGCAAGTGGTGGGCTTGGCCAAAGATCTGGC
>JAYUUH010000587.1:0-2556 GCA_043754745.1 Lysobacter sp. | reverse complement strand
CTTGCGCTCGATCACTTTCAGATAGGCCGGCTCGTCGGTGTCGGGATTGCGGATGTGCAGCAGTTGCAGCACCTCGCCATCGGCGATGGCGTTGGTGGTGTCGGCCAGGATCCGCATCACCGGCATCCGCTCCAGCTCCACCATCAGCTGGAAGCTGCGCGAGTACAGGAAATCGCCGACCAGCACGCTCGGGGCGTTGCCGAACAGGGCGTTGGCGGTCTTGCGGCCGCGGCGCAGGTCGGATTCGTCGACCACGTCGTCGTGAAGGAGGGTCGCGGTATGGATGAATTCCACCACCGCCGCCAGCTGATGGGCATCCGCGCCGCCGTGTCCGAGGGCGCGGGCCGCCAACAACAGAAGCATCGGGCGCAGGCGCTTGCCGCCGGCCGCGATGATGTGTTCGGCAACCTGATTGACCAGGGCCACCTCGGAGCCCAAGCGCCGGCGGATCAGGGCGTCGACCGCGGCCATATCGGCGGCGGAGAGCGCCTGAATGGCGGGCAGGTCGAGCGAAATGGGCGCCGAAGTCGCTTCCATGGGGGATCCAGACGAGTGAGGCCTGCATTATAGAAGGCCCGGCGCGCGGGATCGGAGTTGCTGTTCAGGGAATTCCGACCCGCCGGTGCGGCGGTTCCCGATACCGGGGCAGGCCGCGGTTATAATTGAATGTTCATCGCCACTACTGGCGACTCAAGACAGGAAACTGTTCATGGCACGCGGCGTCAACAAGGTGATCCTGGTCGGCAATCTCGGCAACGACCCCGAAACGAAATACACCCAGGGCGGCATGGCCGTCACCAAAGTCAGCCTGGCGACCACCTCGGTGCGCAAGGACAAGGAAGGCAATACCCAGGAGCGCACCGAGTGGCACCGGGTGACCTTCTTCGGCAAGCTCGGCGAGATCGCCGGCGAGTACCTGCGCAAGGGCAGTCAGGTCTACGTCGAAGGCTCGATCCGCTACGACAAGTACACCGGTCAGGACGGCGTCGAGAAATACTCTACGGACATCATCGCCGACGAGATGCAGATGCTCGGCGGCCGCAGCGAAGGCGGTGCCGCCGGTGGCGAGCAGCGGCCGGCGCGCGCGCCGCGCGAGAGTGGCGGCGGTGGCGGTTACGGTGGCGGTCAGCGCAGCGGTGGCGCCGGTGGTGGTTACGGCGGCGGCGGCGGTCAACGCCAGGCCCCCGCGGCCAGCAGTCCGCCCCCGATGGACGATTTCTCGGACGACGATATCCCGTTCTGAAATACGCCCGAGAACAGCAGGTGAAAAAGCGGAATTCGTGTCTGGAAAGGGGTTTCGCTTTTTTAAACCCTGATGGTCGAGACTCGGGCAAGGCAGCCAGCACAATCCGCAATGAGCTCTTCGATCATTCGTGGCCTGTTTCGAAGGGAAAGCAACAGTCGTGGGCCTGTGGCAGATCAGGATGGGGATCGTCCATATTCCAGGTGCGTGTCGATCCGCTGCAGCGAGCGATGGGTTGATGCGGGATCAAGTCTTCAATAGGCAGGGTAGGCGACTCCTGCTCGCCTATATTCCGCACTTTTGTGCAACGCATTCATTCGCTTGCGCCATGACGCACAAGCCGACGCGAGGACCAGGATGAGGCTGTTCGCGATTTCCGACATTCACTGCGATTATCCCGGCAACGCCGACTGGGTCGACCAGATTTCGGATGCGGACTATCGCGACGACCTTCTGATCCTTGCCGGCGATCTGACGGAAGATCGCCGTCTGCTCGCTTGGTGTCTCGGTCGCTTCGCCGCGAAGTTCCGGAAAGTATTGTTCGTGCCCGGCAATCACGATCTCTGGGTTCGGCACGAGCCGGCCGATATGTGTTCGCTGCGCAAGTTCGATCATGTGGCAGCCATCGTCGCCGATGCTGGCGTGTCGATGGAGCCGTATCGTTACGGCAATACGGTCGTGGTGCCGCTGATGGGCTGGTACGACTATTCCTTCGGCGCACCGGACGACGATCTACTCAAGCTGTGGATGGACTATCGCGCCTGCCGATGGCCGGACGGATACGGCCCGGCGCAGGTGACCGAACATTTCCTGCGCATGAATCCGGAAACGCTTCCGCTGACGCATCCCACGGAAAAGGTCGTGACCTTCTCGCACTTCCTGCCGCGCATCGATCTCATTCCGTTCTTCGTTCCCCGCGCCATGCGCAATCTCGATCCGGTCCTCGGCAGCACCGGCATCGAGCGCCAGCTGCGCATGCTCGGTTCGGGACTGCATATCTACGGGCACAGCCATATCAATCGGAGGGTCCGGTTCGATGGCGTGACCTACATCAACAATGCGCTCGGCTATCCTCAAGAAACCATGATCGCCGCGCGCCAGCTGATCGAAATCGTCGACGACGCGTGAGGCCGGCATCGCGGAACGGGTGCCGCAGCGCGTGCGCAGAACCGTGATCCCGCGCAGCTCTTGTAGCCGCGCTTCGCACGCGACTGGTGCCGGGCACACCTGCTGTGAGGCTTGAAGGATGAATCAGCAGGCTGAATCAGCAGGCTGAATCAGCAGGCTGAATCAGCAGGTCTCTGATCGCCTCA
>JAYUUH010000586.1:0-2565 GCA_043754745.1 Lysobacter sp. | reverse complement strand
GCGCTGCGCGAGGCGCAGGAGGAAATTGGCCTCGCGCTGGAACTCGCCACGCCGCTGGGTTTTCTGGACCCGCTGATCACGATCACCGGTTTCCGCGTGTTGCCGGTGGTGGCGCGGATCGATCCGCGATTCGTCGCCGTGCCCGATCCCGGCGAAGTCGCCGAGGTGTTCGAGGTCGATCTCGATTTCCTGATGCATCCGGACAATCTCGAACACGTCGACATCGAATATCGCGGGCGCTCGCGCCACGTGCCGCAGTTCCGCAGCCCGCCGCAGGCGCCGGAGCAGCGTATCTGGGGCGTCACCGCCTCCATTCTGTTCAATCTGCGCGAACGTCTCGCGCGATCGGAGCGGTGATGACCGACCTTGGCGCCGAGGACTGGACCACGCTGGTCCATGCCGAGGCGCTTGCTGGCCGGCTTGGCGCCGCGGATCTGCGCCTGTTCGATTGCCGCTTCGCGCTGAACGATGCGGCCGCCGGCGAAGCCGCCTGGGGTGAGGCGCATCTGCCGGGCGCGCAGTACGCGCATCTGGATCGCGACCTGTCCGGCCCGCATCGCCACGGCGCCGGACGCCATCCCTGGCCCCGGGCTGAAGCCTTCGGTGCGTGGCTCTGCCGCTGCGGTGTGACTCCCGAAACCCAGGTGGTCGCCTACGACGGCGGCGACGGCGCATATGCCGCGCGGCTGTGGTTCCTGCTGCGCGCATTCGGCCATCGCCGTGTCGCGGTGCTCGACGGCGGTTGGGCGCGCTGGACCGCGCTCGCATTGCCGACCGATGCCGTCGTACCGGTGATTCCACCGGCAGGCTATTCCGGAGAATTCAACCGCAGCCTGCTGTTCGACGCAGGCGGAATCTCCGTACGCCTGGAGGCTGGCGATGTGCTGATCGACGCGCGCGCCGCCGAGCGGTATCGCGGCGAAGTCGAACCCATCGATCGCGTCGCCGGCCACGTGCCCGGCGCGATCAATCGTCCTTACGCGATGAATCTCGATGCGGGTCGATTCAAGCCTGCGGCACGGCTTGCCGAAGAATTCGCCGCGCTGCTCGCGGGCCACGCGCCGCAGCAGGTCATGCCGCAGCAAGTCATCGCGATGTGTGGCTCCGGCGTAACCGCCTGCCATCATCTGTTGGCGATGACCCATGCCGGTCTGCCCGGTGCGCGCCTGTTCACGGGTTCGTGGAGCGGGTGGATCGAAGACCCGGCGCGTCCGGTCGCCACCGTCTGACGACCGCGCGATGCCTCGCATGTCCATGCAGACGATGCCCGTGGAGATCTGGCACAACCCGCATTGCAGCCAATCGCGCAATACGTTGGCGCTGATCCGTCACGTCGGCATCGAGCCGTGGGTGATCGAGTACGCCACGGCATCGCTATCGAAAGCGCGCATCGCAGAAGTCGTGATGGCTGCGGGTCTGAGCATGCGCGAGGCGATCCGCGAAAAAGATGCGTTGTTCGTCGAGCTTGGCCTCGCAGAACCCGGCGTGTCCGATGACGCGCTGCTGGACGCGATGGTCGCCCATCCGATGCTGATCAATCGTCCGTTCGTGATCACGCCGGTAGGCACGCGACTGTGCCGCCCGCCGGAGCGCGTGCTCGACCTGCTGCCGCCGTGCGACCGGCCGTTCGCGAAAGAGAACGGCGATGTCGTGATCGATGCGGATGGCGTGCGGGTGCTTTGATTCCGTAGGAGAGGTGTCAGTCTCGATGGAATCCCTCAATTTGATCAGCCGTTGGCACGGCCTCACTGGCGTCGCCTGTCGAGTATCGTCTGGGCCGGCCTGAAGGCCCTCCAACAGGGGCGCTGTTGTCCCGGCTTATTTCTTGAGCTTCGCCACCAGCGCATTCAAGGCCGCCTGGGTTTCCGGTTCCCACCACTGTTCGACGAAGGCTTCCAGGTGGATGACGTCCGGCGACAGGGCTTCGACCACGGCCCGGCGGGCGATGGCGCGGGTCTGCAGCATCGGCTGGTGCGGCAGTTTCAAGAGGGCTTCCAGCCAGGCCACCGCGCGCGGCACGACTTGATCGACATCGGCCAGTTCGTCCACCAGACCGAGCTCCAGCGCGCGTTCGGCGGTCACCATCTCGCCGGCGACGACTAGGCGTTCGGCGCGATACTCGCCCACGACGCGGCGCAGGAGGCGCTGGATGCCATCGGGCACGACCAGACCCACCTGGGTTTCGTTCAGCCCGATCGCGAACGGCCGTTCTCCTTCGATGCTGCGCGCCATCACCCGGTAGTCGCAGCACAGCGCCAGGACGCAGCCGCCGGCCGGTGCGTGGCCGGTCATCGCCGCGACCACCGGTACCCGCGATTCTGCGAGCAGGCGCGCAACGCCGAAAAAGGCCTGCCAGCATTCCAGCACGCCGCGGCGGTCGTCGCCGATCGAGAGCAGGTACGGCACATCGAGACCCGCCGAGAAGATCTTCGGGCTGCCGGTGAGCACGACCCCCATCACCCCGTCGCTGTAGGCGTTTTCGAGTGAGGCGATCAATGCGCGGCACAGGTCGGGATCGAGGGCGTTCACCGGTGGCCGCGCAAGTTCGAGGCTGCGGATCACGCC
>JAYUUH010000585.1:0-2565 GCA_043754745.1 Lysobacter sp. | reverse complement strand
TCCTCAAAGCCTTTCGATTCGCACTGCGACATCGTGGTCGGCGTCGATGTCGACGGCGACAGCAAGCTCTACGCGATCGGCGGCAACGTCGTGCAGGGAGTCACCATGCGCAAATTGAACCTCAACCGCAGGGGCCTGCTGTCGCTGCCGATGAAACAGGCGGGCGACGATACGAAGGCATTCGAGATCGCCGACGAAAAGGCTTACAACCTCAACCGCCAAGACTGGGCGGCCTTGCTGAAATTGAATCGCTAGCGCGTTCTGCGAGCGAGCGTCGCCCGGTCCTGACCGTTGTTGCGACGATCACCGCGACATGAAGCCGGACAGCGCCGCATCGAATTCCGCGTGCAGCGAAATATCGTTGTGGTCCGCCGCAGCGATCCGCACGACGCGGGGTTTCGCCGGCAGGGCTGCGATCAGCCGCAGCGTGTTCGCTTCCGGCACGATCGCGTCGCGACCGCCATGCGCGATCAGCACGGGTTTGCGATATGCGCGCAGCGCTGTAGTCGATTCGTAGCGTTCGGTGAGCAACCAGCTCGCCGAGAAGATCGGATAGTGCGACTGCGCGGTGGCCACCATGCTGTCGAACGGCGTGATCAGCGCCAGCCGTTCCACCGGCCGCTGGCCGGCGACCTGGCTGGCGACGCCGCTGCCGAGGCTGCGGCCGATCACCGCGACCCCTTCGCCGGGATGTCGTCGCTGCACATCATCGAAAACGGCGAGCGCGTCGGCCACGAGCGAGGTCTCGCTCGGCTCGCCGCTGCTGGCGCCGTAGCCGCGATACGCGACCAGATAGACGCTGCGCCCGGGAAACATCCGCGCGAACGCATCGCGGTTGGCTTCGACGCGCTCGGCATTGCCGCCGAAATAAAGGATGGGCGCCGGCTTTCCCGGATTCACCACCCAGCCACGGAGCACGGCGTCGGGGCGCTTCAGCTCGAAATCCGTGCCCGCGGCGTCGGCGGTCGTCGTCCAGCCGTAATAAATTATTTGGCGCTGACGCGCGTGCAGGAACCAGCACGCGCCGGCATAGGCAAGCACCGTCAGGATCGCGACGACGACCAGGACGCTACGCATGGCGCTTCTGCGCGGCTTCGAATGCGGCCAATTGTTCCGGTGTCGCTTCCTGCTGGTGTTTCGCCTTCCATTCGCCGAACGGCATGCCGTACACCGCTTCGCGGGCCGCGTCCTTGGTTATGTCCAGACCGCGTTCGACTGCCGCTTCGCGGTACCAGTCGGACAGGCAGTTGCGGCAGAAGCCGGCGAGGATCATCAGGTCGATGTTCTGCACGTCGGTGCGCTCGCGCATCAGGTGGTCGCGCAGGCGGCGGAAGGCGGCGGCTTCGAGTTCGGTCGTGGTCTGCGGTTCCATGGCGGGCTTATCGATGGGGACATCGGGGATAATAGGATGTTCCAGTCCTCCCGATTGAAATTCATGACCGCCAAGATTCTCGACGGCAAACGCATCGCCGATCTCCTGCTCGACGACCTGAAAGTGCTGGTCGACGCGCGGGTCGCCGCCGGCAAGCCGCGTCCCGGGCTGGCGGTGGTGCTGGTCGGCAGCGACCCCGCCTCGCAGTCCTATGTGCGTAACAAGCGCCGGGCCGCGGAAAAGGTCGGAATCCGGGCGCTCGACCACGATCTCGCGGCGGGCACGTCCGAGGCCGAGCTGCTGGCGCTGATCGATCGTCTCAATGTCGACCCCGAGGTCCACGGCATCCTGGTGCAACTGCCGCTGCCGGGCATCCCGGACGCGACCCGCCTGATCCACCGGATCGATCCGCGCAAGGACGTGGACGGCTTCCATCCGGAAAACGTCGGTCATCTGGCCCTGCGGCAGTTCGGCCTGCGTCCCTGTACGCCGCGCGGCATCACCACGCTGTTGGCCTACACCGACCGGCCCGTCCGCGGCCAAAGCGCCACCATCGTCGGGGTGAGCAACCACGTCGGCCGGCCGATGGCGCTGGAACTGCTGATCGCCGGCTGCACGGTGACCAGCTGCCACAAATTCACGCCCGAGGACGTGCTGCGCCGGCATGTGGGCGAGGCCGACATCCTGGTGGTGGCGGTCGGTCGCCCGGGTCTGATCCCGGGCGACTGGGTGAAGCCGGGCGCGGTGGTGATCGATGTCGGCATCAACCGCTTGGACGACGGGCGCCTGGTCGGCGACGTGCAGTTCGAGGCCGCCGCGGCCCGCGCCAGCTGGATCACTCCGGTCCCGGGCGGCGTGGGGCCGATGACCGTCGCGACCCTGATGCAGAACACCCTGGAAGCGGCCGAGGCGGCTGCCATCCTCCCGTAGGAGGGCCTTCAGGCCCGATCTTTTGGCCTATCGGGGCTGAAGCCGCTCCTACGAAGGGGCGGCGGCCGTTACAATAACGCGCTTCATTCCCACCGGACCGGCCATGCTCCACATCCAGGCTGAAGCGCTCACCTACGACGACGTATCGCTCGTCCCCGCGCATTCGACCGTCCTGCCCAAGGACGTTTCACTCACCACGCGCCTGACGCGGGATCTTCGCCTCAATCTCCCCATCCTCGCCGCGGCGATGGATACGGTGACCG
>JAYUUH010000584.1:0-7565 GCA_043754745.1 Lysobacter sp. | reverse complement strand
TTTGCCGTCGAGGCGTGCCTTGCCGCCAAGCAGTTCCGCCGGCAGCCGCAGCACGATGCCGCCGGGCGGTGGCGCGGTACCGGCCTGCAGGTCGAGCTGCAATTGCTTGCCGCTGCTGCGCAGGCGATAACCGAGCTCGCCGTAGGGCGTGCGCAGGCCACTGATGGCGACGCCATCGCCGGCCAGCCAGTCGGCTGGAATGCCGGCCGCGATCACCAGCGCTTCGTCGTGATCGCGTGTGTAGGCGAACAGGTCGAGCGCCGAGCGCAGGAAATCCGACTCCACCCAGGCATGCGGCAGGTCGCCGAGGAAGAACGGCTTGCGCGGCGTGCGCGAGACCACTTCACCCCACTGGTTCCAGCCGCGCGGCGCGCGGTCGTCGAAGAAGTAACGCACAGCATCCCACGCGCGTTCGCGCCAACCCAGACGCACGAACGCGCCGACGTTGCGCCATTCGTAGGGCGTGTAATCCTTCCATTCGCGCTTGTCGTCGCGGCGCTGCTCGAATTCGCGCCAGTAGCGCTCGAAGGTGTTGTGCAATGAATCCTGTGGAAGACGCGCCTGCTCACCGCCCGGCGCCAGTGCGATGGTGGTCGAGGTCGGATCGAAGTCGCCCAGTTCGGCGGCGCCCGGCAGATAGTCGATGCGGTGAAGCGAGGCGGCCGCACGCAGCGAAGCGTCGAGATCGCCGCGGAACTGGTCGCGCGCCGCCGCCATCCGTATCACGTCGTCGCGTTTTCCGAGACGTTCGGCGATCCACACCGCGTCCTTGTAGCCGCGCAATGCCCAGAAATTGTCCCAGTACGAATGCATCGGCTTGGCCGAATAACCTTCGTGGCTGATCGATGCCGGCATCATTCCATAGAAGGCGGGATTGACCGAACGATTCTCTTCGGTGCGCTCGCTGGCGCGCAGGATTTCCATGTACGCGAACGCGCCCTGCACGTGCGGCCACATCGTCGCCAGGAACGCATCGTCGCCGGTGTGTCGCGCGTAGTCGGCGATCGCGAAGATCAGTTCACCGTGGCTGTCGTTCTCCGGCACCGGGTCGCTGCCGCGGTCGTCGACGCAGCACGGCACCTTGCCGTTCTCGAACTGGTACGGCGCATACCAGTCGATGTATTCGCGCACGGCATCCTCGCGGCCCATACGCAGCAGACCTTCGGCAATCATCGCACCGTCGCGGATCCAACTGCGAGCGTACGAGCGCGTACCCGGCTGCAGGCGCGGGCCGATGCGCGAGATCAGCTGATGCGCCAGCGCGGTGCGCAGCGTGTCGATCAGCGGCCGGCCTTCTTCGGGCACGACAAAGCGCACGCCGTCGAGCTTGGCGCGCCAGCCTGCCGCAGCCATCGTTTGCCGCTGTTCCGGCGTGCAGGTTCTGTCCTCGCAGAACGGCGTGCCAGACATCGGAATGACCAGCGCAACCTCTCGCGATTCGCCGGGTGCAAGCCGCCAGCGATACAGCAGCGCGCCTGATGCGAGCCCGGTCGGATCTTCGACGACGGTGTCCGTCGGCAAGCGCCCCACCGCAAGATGCGCTGCGGCCATGCCGGCATCGAACCGCGTCGCGAACGCGGCGTCGGGCGCACGTTGCGGGTAAACGCGCGCGCGCCCGTCCACGCGCACGATGCCATCGTCGCTGAAAGCCAGCGATGCGATGCGGCTCACGCCGCCGTTGGTGTTGAGGAACTGGCTGGGCGGATTCACCTGGAACG
This sequence comes from Lysobacter sp., assembly GCA_043754745.1. Taxonomy (GTDB): domain Bacteria; phylum Pseudomonadota; class Gammaproteobacteria; order Xanthomonadales; family Xanthomonadaceae; genus Lysobacter_I. The sequence goes on along the minus strand of JAYUUH010000584.1, from coordinate 5,847 downwards.
GCTGCACCGTCAGCGCCAGCGTGTAATCGCGCATGGTGTCGCCGGGGTTGCGCACGATGTAACGCGCGATGATCCGGGAACCCGGCGATCGACTTTCCGACGAATCTTCATCCATGAATGCGGTCGTGCGCAGCTGCGCATCGGGATGCAACCAGTCGACGCTCGGGATCGGCAGATAGCCGTCCTGCATCGATTGCGCGCTTTCGACATCGGCCCAGCTCAACGATTTTCCGTCGACGATCACGAACGGCTCGATGCTGAAACCGCCTTTCGCGACCTCCACCGCGCCGTCCTCGCCGATCAGTCCCTGTTCGGTGCCGCCATCGATGCCGAGGATGGTCCAGTACGCCTGCTCGCCGCTGAATGCGCGCGGGAACCGGCCGCGCGGCAGGTCTTTCGCCACCGAGGCGATGAAGTCGTTAGGTGTGGCCGCGAACGCGAGCGGTTCGACGCGCACTTCGGCCAGGGCGACAGGTTTTCTTGCCGAATCGCGAACTTCGATCGCGAGATGACGTGCCTCGGACTCCGGCAGCGCGATCCAGTCGCGCCCACCGTCGCCGCCGATGACTTCGCGCAGCGTGCGCCAATCGCGACCATCGTCGGAAGCCAGCACTGCGTACGTCGCCGGATGCGCGTTCTCGCCCCAATCGATGCGCAGCCCGCCGAATTCGGTCGACGCGCCGAAATCGAACGACAAGCGCTCCGCGCCACGACCTGCGCGCCAGCCGGTGGCGGCATCGCCATCGAAGGCCTTGCCTGCGTCGCGGGCAGCCGCGGTTGCGCTCGCGGATGCGATGCGCGGCTCCGTCACGTCGGGCGGGATCTCGACGAACCGCAGATCGTCGAAACAGACAGTTCCCCTGCCGCCGACGCTGTTGTTGAGCGTGAATTCCAGCTTCGCGCTGTCGCGCAGCACCGGGTCCAAGCCCGGCCCCCACGCCTTGCCGATGTGCCGACGCTTGTAGCGCACCGGCGCCCAGTCGCGCGGGAAAGCGTATTTCGGCCGATTGACCCACCAGACATTGTCGCCACTAGCGTCGATGAGCTTGAACTGCAGATCGTTGGTGGGCGATTCGCCGCGCAGCTTGAAGTCGAAACGATAGTTGTCCGGATACGCGATGACGATATCGCGCTGCATGCCCACGTAGCCGGACACGCCGTTGAAGTCGTAATCCAGGCAAAGCGCGCCGCCCTCGCTGCGGATCGCGCCGCTGACCTGGGTCGATGCGATGACGCGCCACTGCGCGGGACCGTCGAAGGTATCGAGCGTGAATGTGGGGTCTTTGGCCTGCGTACTGCCGACCACTGTCAACAGCCAAACCATCACGTAGCATCGAAAACTATCTTTCATCGTAAGCATCTCGTAATGCGGAAGCAGAGCGTCGAAAAACGTCGGGACAAATCGTCGCCCCGGCGGCTCTCAACAGATGAATGTCTGGTCAAACCGGGGTCCCGCTCTTCAGCGATTCATCGGTAAATCTGGATCCCGGCTTGCGCCGAGATGACGGACTCACTTATTCAGAGGCTCCTTGAAGCGCCTTGCTATCCATGGCGTCGCGTGAGCAGGTTCGAGTCGCCCTGCCCGACCGTCCATGGTCGGGCGTTCGCGCTCGCGAGACGGTGCATCGCGAGCGCGCACCCTCACCCTTTCACGCTTCCCAGCAGCAGGCCCTGGATGTAATAGCGCTGCAGCATCAGGAACAGCAGCAGTACCGGAAGCACCGTCAACACCGCGCCGGCCATCATCATTTCGACATCTTGGATGTGCTCGCGAGACAGCGAAGCCAGCGCGACCGGTAGCGTGTAGTTGGTCTGGTCGGTCAGCACGATCAGCGGCCACATGAAATCGTTCCAACTGCCCATGAAGGTGAAGATCGCCAGCGTCACCAACACCGGCTTGAGCATCGGCAGCACGATGCGGAAGAAGATCCGCCATTCACCAGCGCCGTCGATGCGCGCGGCTTCGATGAGTTCGTCCGGGATCGATCGCGCGTACTGCCGCACCAGGAAGATGCCGAAGATCGACGCCAGTCCCGGGACCACGACGCCGGCATAGCTGTTCACCAGGCCCATCTGCTTGAGCATCAGGAACAGCGGCAGCATCGCGACCTGCGAGGGGATCACCAGCGCGGCGAGCAACAGTTTGAAGATCCGCTCGCGGCCGGCGAAACGCAGTTTGGCGAAGGCATACCCGGCCATCGTGTTGATCAGCAGCGACAACAGGGTGATCGCCGAGGCGACCAGCGCGCTGTTGGCGAAATAGCCGCCCATGCCGATGCGGTCGAACAGCGCGCGGTAGTTGTCGAGCGTGATCGACGACGGCAACAGCGGCGGCGGGAAGCGACTGGCGCCGCCCGCGGGCATGAACGAGACCGACAGCATCCACAGCAACGGCGCGAGGCTCAGCACGGTCAGCGCGACCAGTCCGGCATGCACCAGCAGCGCATGGCCGCGAGATTCGCCGACGCCTCCGAAGACGGCTTTGTCGATACCGGCGCTCATACCATGCCCTTCCGGCGTCCGAAGCGCATCATCGCGGCGGTGATCGCGAGGATGATCAGGAACAGCAGGAACGCCACCGCGGACGCGCGGCCGAGGTTCCACCAGCGGAAGCCTTCCTCGAACATGAAATACAGCACGCTGACCGTGCTCTGCAGCGGATCGCCGCGGGTCATCACGTAGGGTTCGGCGAACAGCTGGAAGTAACCGGCGACCGTAATCACACCGACGACCATCAACACCGGCCCGAGCATCGGCAGCGTGATGTGCCAGAACTGGCGGCGACGCGAGGCGCCGTCGATCCGCGCCGCTTCGTAGAGATCCTGCGGGATCGCCTGCAGTCCGGCGAGGAAGATCACCATGTTGTAGCCGAAGTTCTTCCACACCGCGAGCAGGATGATCGTCGGCATCGCCCACCGCGGGTCGCCCAGCCAGTCGATCGGCGCGATGCCGACGTGGCCCAGCGCCCAGTTCGCCAGCCCGTAGCTGGAGTGGAACAGGTAGCGCCAGATCACCGCGACCGCGACCAGGGTCGTCACCACCGGCGCGAACAGCGCGGTGCGGAAGAAGGCGCGGAAGCGTGCGACCGGCGCATTGAGCAGCAGCGCGGCGCCCAGCGACACTCCGATCGACAGCGGCACGCCGACGATCACGAAATAGAAGGTATTGCCGAGCGATTTCCAGAACAGCGGCGTCTGCAGCAGTTCGATGTAGTTGCCGAGACCTACGAAGCGCAGATTGCGCCAGTCGGCGAGCGCGTACAGATCGAAATCGGTCAGGCTGAGCAGCAGCGCGGCAAACACCGGCAGACCGAAAAAAACGCCCAGGACGATTAGCGCCGGCCCCACGAACACCCATGCGACCAGCGAGCGCTTCATGGCGCAGCTTCCGTCCGCACCGCTTTCATGCGCGCCAAGCGCTGCGATTCGACCCAGCGACGCTTTTCGAGCAGCGCGTCGACGCTGGCGTCGAGCGCGCGCACTGCGTCGTCCTGCGATTGCCCACCGCGCACCACGCGCTCGCTGGTCAGGCGCATCTCCTGCACCACCCGCTCCCACTCCAGCACCTTCGGTGTCGGCTTCACGCGTTCGAGTTGATCGCGGAACGCCGCCGCGTACGGGTCGGCGCGCAATGCCGGGTGCTCCCAGGTGCTGCGGCGCGGTGGCAGGTCGCCGATCTCGGCGTGGAATTGCTGTTGGATCTCCGGCCGCGACAGGAACTCGACGAACTTCCATGCCGCCGCCTTGCGCGGGGAGTCGCGGAACAGCACGAGGCTTGTGCCGCCGGCGATGCCGGCACCCAGACCATCCGGGCCGGGCAGCGGCGCGGTGCCCCACGCGTCTTTCAGATGCTCCGGCGCGCGCTTGCGGAATTCGCGGATGTTCCACGGACCCGACACATAGAACACGAACATGCCGTTGAAGAATTCGTCCCAGACGTTGGAGATCTGCGTCTCCGACATCCGCGGCGCCAGTCCTTGCTCGAACATGCCCGCGTAGAAACCGAGCGCGCGGCGGAACCCCGCGCTGTCGAGATTGCTGCGGCCATCGCGCAGCAGCAGATCGTCCTGCTGCAGCGCCAGCGACAGCAACTGCTCGAATTCGTTCAGCGGCAGCAGAATCGCGTAATTAGCCTTGCCGCGCTGGCGCTTGATCGCGGCCATCGCCGCGCTCCACTCCGCCCAGGTCTTCGGCGGATGGTCGTAACCGGCAGCGGCAAGCAGATCCTTGCGGTAGAACAGCAGTCGCGTATCGACATACCACGGCACGCCGTACAGACGGCCATCGACGACGTTAGTGTCCCAGATGCCCTCGAAATAATCCTTCTGCTCGACGATGCCGGACGCATCGACGTACGGCTGCAGCGGCTCGAGCGCGTTCAATTCGGCGAATTCCGGCACCCAGGTGTTACCGAGCTGGCAGATGTCCGGCAGCGCATCGGCGGCGTAGGCGGTCAGCAGTTTTTCGTGCGCCGCTGTCCACGGGATCTGCTGCAGTTCCACGCGCAGGCCGGGATGTTCGCGCTCGAACTGCGGGATGAGTTCGCCGACGACTTCGGCCTCACGCCCCATCGCCCAGAAGCGGATCGCGACGCGGTCGTCGGCCGGACGGCAGGCCGTCAGACCGATCACCATGCACAACACGACCACGATCAGGCGCATGGCCTATACCTTACCGCGTCGCTGCAAGCGATGGCGGGGGCGATGGCGAGGCAAGCCATCCGCCTTCGAACCCCGCACGTTCGAGCCCACGACGGATATGCGGATTGCGCTTCATCACCTCCCAGACGAACCCGTCACGGTGATTGGCGATCATCGCCAGGATCGGGCCCTGGTCGATGCCGAGGTAGTCGGAGGCGAACCAGCCCTTGCCCGGCACGACTTTGCCGGTGACCAGCGCAACGTCGTACTCGAAACTCGGATTGAAGGCGTCGATGAAGCCGTAACGCCCGTAGAGATCGTCGCCGTAGCGCGCGCGCATCGCTTCCGCCGTCGGCACGACCAGTTCCGGCGCGAACGGCAGCGACGCCAATGCAGCGGTCGGCGCGAGCGTACCGTCGTCGAAACCGTCGATCGGCCCCGGGCCACGCGCGCTGTAGCCGCGGAACTCGCGCTGTTCGCCGCGATACCTCTGCTTCGTGCCCTGCGGCCCGTCGCTGGCGGTCAATCCCCAGACCTCGCCGTCATAGCCCTTCCAGCCCATCGGGTTGGCGACCGCGTAGGCGTGCTGCGCGAGCGTCGCGCGCCGGCTGTTCTCGAAATAGTCGAGACCTTTGCTGCGCATGTAGGAATCCTGGATGCCGCGGAAATCGATCCAGACATGGCTGTACTGATGACCGAAGTGCGGCCCGAAGCGCAGATGCATCTGCCCCTCGAATTCACCCCAGTTGCGATCGTAGGTGCGCGTCCACGCCTGCCATGCCTCCGGTTCGACAGGATGCGTGGGCGAACCCAGCGCCAGCACGTAGACCAGCATCGCCTCGTTGTAGCCGCGCCAGTCGTGGCCCAGAAAATCCTGCGTCTCGGGATTCCAGCCCATCGAGATCAGCGGCGCACGCGGCCGCATCCAGTCCCATTCGACGCGCCGGTACAACTGGTCGGCGATCTCGCGGATCTCGCGTTCGGCGGCATCGTCGCGGTCGTAATAACTCTGGGCGAACAGGATGCCCATCATCATCAGCCCGGTATCGACGCTGGACAACTCGACCCACTCGGCGAAACGCTGCCCGCTGCGCATGTCGAGGAAGTGATAGTAGAAGCCGCGATGACCGGCCTTTCCCGTCGCCTTGGGTCCGGCCGGCGCATCGCGGAGGAACTTCAGCGTGGTCGAGGTGCGTTCGATCGCCTGC
>JAYUUH010000583.1:0-2569 GCA_043754745.1 Lysobacter sp. | reverse complement strand
GCTGGCCAACCTCACACACGCGCTGGAAGACATTCTGGTGGTACTGGCGAAGCGGCCCGATCTGCTCAACGACGAATGCGCCGAGCTGTTGACGTCGGCCAGCGACTGCGTCGAAGAAATTTCCGACCACCTGCTGGGCCGCGGCCCGGCACCGAACAATCTGCTGGACATCTATCAGCACGTGCTGGATACCGCGAACGCACTGGCCGACGGCGCGGCAGCGCCCGCAGCCCAGGCGCCGATCGGCCACGCACCCGACTCTCAGGCACCTGCCGCGCTTGTATTCCCGGCGCAGACCTCCGCAGCCGAGGCGCCGGCCGACAACGGCGCGGCGACACCTTCCGACGCGCCGCCCGACCCCCTGCAGGAATCGGCATCGTCACTTGCATCGGCAGCCTTCGCGCCCATCGCCGCGCCCACGACGCCTGTCGCCGACAGCGGAATGGCCGCCAGCGGCATCCAGAGCCTCAACGTGCCCAGCGCGCTGCTGGACGAACTGCAGCGTCTGGCCGGCGAAACGCTGGTCACCTCACGCCGGATCGACCAGCAGATCGACGGCCTGGGCACGATCCATCGCGATCAGCGGCAGGGCGTGCGTTACACGCAGGAACTCATCGCCCGGCTCGACGATCTGGTCGCACTGCGCGGCGCCGCACTGGAATCCACCGCACAGAAATCCGGCGCGGATATCGATCCGCTCGAAATCGATCAGTACAACGAACTGCACGTGATCTCGCGACAGTTGCTGGAAGCCCATGCCGACAGCAGCGAATTCATGCACCGCATCGATCGCATCATGAACGGGCTGTCGGACCTGCGCAGCGGACAGGAACTGCTCAACCGCGATCTGCAGCGCACCATCCTGCGCACCCGCACGGTGCCGTTCGGCCAGGTCTCGCAGCGCCTGCAGCGCATCGTGCGCCAGACCGCCAAGCAGGTCTTCAAGCAGGTCCAGCTGGACATCGTCGGCGAAGAGATTCCGGTCGACGCCGAGCTGCTGGAACGCATCGTCGAACCGTTGGCGCATCTGCTGCGCAACGCCATCGACCACGGCATCGAATCGCAGCACGAACGTCTCGCCGCCGGCAAACCCGAACAGGGCCGCATCGTACTGCGCGTGGGTCTGCAGGGCGACGCCGCGACGATCGAACTGCAGGACGACGGAGGCGGGCTGGATCTCGACGCCATCCGCACCCGCGCCATCGCCGCCGGCCTGCTCAGCCCCGGGCAGGCCGTGGACGAACGCCAGCTCATCCGCATGATCCTGCTGCCCGGTTTCTCCACCCGCACCAGCGCATCGGAAGTTTCCGGCCGCGGCATCGGCATGGATGTGGTCAACCAGCGCATCGCCGCCCTGCGCGGCACCTTGGCGATCAGCACTGAATCCGGTCGCGGCACTCGCGTCCTGCTGCGTCTGCCGGTCACCCAGACCCTCGCCAACGTCATCGTCGCGCGCGGCCAGCGTCAGGTCAGCGCCGTGGTCTCGGCTTCGGTGGAACGCGTGGTCAGCTTCGCTGCCGGCGAATGCCGCTACGACGGGGGCAGACTGCAGGTGACGCTGGACGGCGAAGTATTGCCAGCGCTGCCGATCGAAATGTTCTATGGCGAATCGGCCGACCTCTCGATGTGGGTCGGCGTTACCGGCATCGGACTGTATGTCCGCGATGCGGACGGCAAGGGCAACGTGGTGCTGGTCCGCGGCATTGACGACGTCCGCAGCGTCGTGGTCAAACCGATCAGCGCCTACCTGCCGCAGATTCCCGCGGTGCGCGGCATCACCCAACTCGGCGACGGCGGCCTTGCGCCGGTCATCGACCTCGACGTATTGCTGCACTCCATCCACGAACAGCGCTTCGATACCGCCATTCTGTCGCGGGCGCCCGCCGCGGTTACCCGCGTCGTGGTGGCGGACGATTCGCTCAGCGTGCGCCGCGCACTGGAACAGTTGATGCAGGACGCGGGCTTCGAAGTCGCAACCGCACGCGACGGCTTCGAAGCTTTGGCCGCGATCCAGGCCAGACCGACTCACGCCCTGCTGGTCGACCTGGAAATGCCGCGCATGAACGGACTGGAAGTCGCCCGCAATCTGCGCAGCCACGTCGAAACACGCGACCTGCCGGTGGTGATGATCACCTCCCGCGCCACCGAAAAGCATCAGGCCATGGCTCAACAGGCGGGCGTCACCCGCATGCTGGGCAAACCCTTCTCCGAAGACACGCTGGTGGCATTGGTGCGCGAGTTGATCGCGGAGCGCAGTGCGGCCGAGACCGTCAGCGCGCCGGGCTGAGGGCGATAGCGAAATCCGCGTGCGGGTCGCCGATGCCCGCCCGCAAACCCTGCGCGTAGACTAGGCAGCTACGCCAAACCGTGTGCCGCCATGTCGAACTCATCCTCGCTGCCTCACCCTGCCCTCACCCGGCGCTACGTCGAAGAACTCGAGGCCATCCGCGCCCAGGGTCTGTTCAAGGCTGAGCGCATCATCACCAGCCCGCAGTCGGCCGAGATCACCCTGGCGGATGGCCGCACGGTACTGAATTTCTGCGCCAACAACTACCTGGGCCTGGCCAAC
>JAYUUH010000582.1:0-7586 GCA_043754745.1 Lysobacter sp. | reverse complement strand
GCGATGGACCTGCTCGGCGCGCTGCGCCTGTGCGCGAACGTCCCCGGCCAGTTCGCCATCGACGCCGCGCTGCACGGCGCCGATACCATCAGCGCGCTCACCGCGCCCGGCGGCCGTCTGTACGAAACGCGTCGCGCGCTGATCGACTGCTGCGAAGCCAGCGAGCACCTGCAACTGGTCGCACCGGCCGGCGCGCTGTACGGTTTCCCGGCCGTGGTCGGCCCCGCTGCGCACGGCTTCGACGACCATGCATTCGCGCTGGAGATGCTGGAAACCGAGGACGTGCTGATCGTGCCGGGCTCCAGTTTCAACGTGCCCGAGCGCAATTTCTTCCGCGTCACCCTGCTGCCGGAAGCGCCGGTCCTGTGCGAAGTGTTCGCGCGGATCGAGCGCGTGCTGCAGCGCCGCGCAGACGCCGCATTGGCGCAGCGCGCCGCCGTCGCCTGATCGATGACCGCCGTGCCGATAGTGCTCGCGGCGATGCTGGCGACCGGGGTTGCCGATGAGGCGCATGCTGCGGGGACGACCTCGTATCTCGCCCTCGGCGACAGCTATACCATCGGCGAAAACGTCGAGCCGACCGGGCGCTGGCCGACGCAACTGGCGCCCGCGCTACGCGCAGACGGCATCGTCATCGATGACCCGCGCATCATCGCCGCCACCGGCTGGACCACCGACGAACTGTCGGCGGCGATCGACGCGGCCGAGCCGCTCGGCGAGGAATACGCACTGGTCAGTCTGTTGATCGGCGTCAACAATCAATACCGAGGTCGCGCCGTCGACGAATACGCGCATGAGTTCGCGGTCCTGCTGGAACGCGCCATCGGCTTCGCCGGTCGTCGCGCCGACCGCGTGTTCGTGCTTGCGATTCCCGACTGGGGCGTAACGCCGTTCGCCGCGGGCAGCGGACGCGACCGGGGCGCGATCGCACGCGAACTCGATGCCTACAACGCCGCGGCGGCGAAGATCTGCGCCGAGCGCGGCGTGGTCTTCATCGATATCGCTCCGGTCAGCCGCGTGCGCGGCGCCGAGCCGGCGATGCTCGCCGACGACGGCCTGCATCCTTCCGCGGCGATGTACGCCGAGTGGGCGCGACTGGCGCTTCCGGACGTGCGGCGCATGCTTTCAAACGACAACGTCTCCAGGCCATCGCCATGAGCGCCACCACGCTGCCGTTCGCGTCCGCAGACGCCCGACGCATCGCCGAAGCCTTCCTCCCGTCGTTCGCGCTGGGCAACCGCTACGACTACTACTACGTGCGCGCCAAGCTCGGCAGCGATCCGCTGTATCCCGGCGTGCTCGCCGCGCTGCGCGACAGCGGCGAGCCGCTGCTGGATCTCGGCTGCGGCCTGGGCCTGCTCGCGCACGCGCTGCGTTTCGACGGACAGACCCTGGCGTATCGCGGCGTTGACAACGACGCCGCCAAGATCGCGCGCGCGCGTCGCGTCGCCGGCAGGCGCGGCTTCGCGCAGACGCAGTTCGACGTGGTCGATCTCGCCAACACCACGCCGGAGCATCGCGGCAGCGTCGCGATCCTCGACGTGCTGCAGTATCTCGACGCCGATGCGCAGCGCGCGCTGCTCGCGAAGACCGCCGCGATGCTGACGCCCGGCGCGAAGCTGGTGATCCGCAGCGCTATCGACGACGCCACCGGCCGCGCGCGCACCTCACGCGTCACCGACCGGCTCGCCAACTGGGTCGGCTGGATGCAGTTCCGCCCGCGCAGCTATCCCACGCTCGACGACCTGCGCGCCGCGCTGGAAGCCGCCGGCCTGCAGGCCGAGTTCACGCCGCTGTACGGCAATACGCCGTTCAACAACTGGCTGATCGTCGCGACGCGCGCGTAGGCGCATTGTTATGGGCACTGTGCTTTTTTGTGGGAGCGGCGCGAGCCGCGAGGCCTGCAGGATCGAAACGGCGACGCCCTAATGTCAGTGTGTCGCAGAAAACATTTGCTCCCGGATTGCATTTTCCGTCTGGTCTGATGCGCAGCTAGCTTCGCGGCTTGCGCCGCTCCCACAAAAGCATTACGGCAACACGGTGCGATATCCCGACGCATCCAACCGCTGCAGCAGCAGGCGCAGCGTTTCGACATTGCGGCCATGCGCTGCGCCTTCATGCAGCAACACGATCGCGCCCGGCGAAAGTCCGCGTTCAATCCGCGCCACCACCAATCGGGGATCGGCGGCGACGCCATCGAAACCGCGCGCGCTCCACGCCACCCGCGCGAGCCCGTGCGTTTTCAATGCGGCGTTGACGAACGGATTGCTCATGCCAACCACGGCGCGGAACCAGCGCGGCGGTGTTCCGGAAATGCCATGCAAAATCCGCTGCGTCTCCGCGATCTCGCGGCGCATCCGCGACGGTCCCAGTGCCCAGAACCAGCGCGCGGGATGGCTGGCGCTGTGATTGCCGATGCCGTGGCCGCGGCGCAGGATCTCGCGCACGCGTTCGGGATGCCGCGCCGCGCGCTCGCCGACCAGGAAGAACGTGGCCTTCGCATCGTGCGCATCCAGCGCGTCGAGCACGGCGAGGGTGTCGTCGGACGGACCGTCGTCGATGGTCAGCCACACCTGTTTTTCGCTCGTCGGAAAACGCGTCAGCACCGGCCCGAACATCCGCGAGTACGGGCACAGCGTGCCCCAGAAGAACGGTGCGTGGCTGGCGACCATCAGCGGCAGCCCGATCGTCCAGCCAAAGCGCCACCACGCGGCCGCCACCAGCAGTTGCGACAGCGCCAGCAGCCAGATCCACGCGTGCGGGCGGCGCGGAATGCGATGCGGAACGGCTGACGGACTGGCGGAGGGAGACGTCATCGCGGCATGATGCCACGCATCGCCGCACGTTCAGGAGCCGCCATGTCCTTCCGCAATCTTTCCGTCGCCGACGCCGACGCGCAGACGCGCGCGGGCGCGATCACGCTCGTCGACGTGCGCCCGCCGGAAGAACGCGCGGTCGCATCGGTCGCGGTCGCGCACGAAGGGCTGGAGGATGGCGGCCTCGAACGCCTGCTCGCGTTGCCCAAGGATGCGCCCATCGCGTTCCTCTGCCACCACGGCGGCCGCAGCGCGCAGGCCGCGATGTATTTCGCGCAGCAGGGATTCGTGGATCTCCACAACGTCGTGGGCGGGATCCATGCGTGGAGTCTGGATGTGGATCCGGGGATCGATCAATACTGATCCGCGAGCGACACGTGCGGTTTCGATGCGCGCGTGCGATGAAGCGGAATTGCGCCGATATATTCGGCCGGATAGGCAAGCCGGGGGTGACGATGAGCGGGGATGCGCGCCGGAAGGCGGCGTGGTCGGTGTGGCGAAGCGCGTGGATGGCATGTTGCATCGCCGGCATGCTGTCGCTGCCGGCCTGCAATCTGTCGGAGTATCCGGACGACTGGCCCGGACGCGCCTGGGGCCTGTTTTCGCGCAAGGGCGGCTGTCCCGACCTCGCGGGCGAATACGACGGCGCGGACGAATACCTGCTCTCGAAACTGCATGGCTGGATGGAAAACGGGAACCTCACGGACTACGTGAACCACAAGGTCAAGATCGCGCAGGCAGGCGACGGCACGTGGATCAGGTTCGAGTTCGCCGTCGACGAGAAAGGGCTGGATGCGCTCGAAGCGCGCAAGGGCGGGTCGGTGTTGCAGCCCTATGCTTCGATCGCATGGACGCGTGGCCGACAGTATCGATGCCAGAACGGCGGGCTGTTCGTGAATGCGACCTACGACACCGAGTTCGCCCGCGATCGTTCCGGCGCCCTGCTTGCGCACTGGACAAAGCGGGAGAAGGGTTCGCTCCGCGTCGGCACTACCGATATCCCCACCGGCACCGGCGTGCACAATGGCTGGCGGCGCTGGGCCGCGCGCGACCCGGCGCGCAATGACGCATTGAAGCAACGCGGGCACTTCATGCTGGGCCAGGCCGGTCGTAAACAGGGCGACGACTTCGCGCGCGTCCACCTCACATCGTTTTTCTCCGAACCGCTGTGCGTCCGATACCTCCGTCGCGACGCATCAGGAACGACATCGAGGACGTTCATCAACAGCCGCGAGTCCGATCCCGCCAGGCCGCAGCCCTGGGATTGCCCGGCGGGTTGGGGCGGGATGGATGCCGGAACGATGTTCGGCATGGAAATGCGCTTCCCCGGGCAGGGCCGCGATCTGCATCGCATCGACTGGTTCCGCCTCGGCGACACGCTGGATCAAGCCCGATCCATCGAAATTGGCGATGTGCGTGCGCTTCCCGTGAGCGGCGAGCAGGCGCCTTTGCGCATCGGTCAGGCATCGGTGCGGGTGAATTGATCCGCACAGATGCTTGATTCGGCAGCGTCTGATTATTTCGTGAGGCCGAGATACCCGTGATGTTCGCAACATTGCCGGCGGGATCGATGCGTGGAGGCTGTCTGTAGATGCGGCGGTGCCGAGATGCGGAGTGCCGTTTTGTATCAGCCCGCGTCGCGCCCAGCGAGCAATGCGCGAAGCTTGCCCATTAATCCCTTCGGACGCTTCGCAGAAGCAGTCATCGCGTTTGCGAGTTGCTGGTCTGCGGTCGAGCTATCGCCGGCCGGGGTGGGAGTGCGTGTGGTGGAGGCGATCAAATCAGCGCGGCCGCAGGCCTCGATCACCCATGCGACATGGATGGGCGCGGCGTAACATGAAGATACGTTGTCGCCGCGCGACTCGTTCTGGCGCTCGCAGGTCTCGCGATCAGCCGTGATCGCGCGCAACTCTGGTACGTAGCCAGCATGCTTCAATGCTTCGATCAGGGCCAGCAACTGTGGCTGTTCGTGGCCCGGCGTTTCAATCGCAATGTGCAGGCGACGTGCGATCGCTTCGTGAGCGACCGTCGAGCCGATACGTTCTATCGCCTCGTCGAATGCGTCTGGAAAATCCAGTGTCGGATCTCCATCCGAGAGCGCGTGGAAAATGTCCGCGCTGTCGATCTGGACGAAGCCATCCTTCAGCAAATGATGCCGATGGTAGGTCTTGCCGGCGCCGATCGCGCCGACGACGATGATCGCCATCGGCGCGTCATGCGCCGCGACGCCGCCAGGCGCGAGCGTAGCGGCCATGAGCGCATCGATGCGGTCCTGCGAGATCGTACTCACGGCTTTACGCAGGCAGCGCCAGATCATCCAGCATCGCGCGCAGGAAGCGCGCCGCTTCGCCGCCGGTGCAGACGCGGTGATCGAAGGTGAGCGAGAGCGGAATCACCTTGTGCGATTCGAAGCCGCCGAGCACCGGGGTGATCTGGTGGCGCGCGCGACCGGCGGCGACGATGGCGACGCAGGGCGGCACCACCACCGGCGTGGCGTAGCGGCCCGCGAACATCCCGAAGTTCGACAGCGAAATCGTGTAGCCGCTCAGTTCGCTGGACGGAATGCTGCGGTCCTCGACCTGCGTGCGCAGGCGGGTGATCGCTTCGCGCACGCCGCGCGCGTCGAGCACGTCGGCGTTGCGCAGCGCGGGCACGAACAGGCCGTCGTCGGTGTCTACCGCAATGCCGATGTCGACGTGCGGATGCAGCGTGCGCGTGAGATTGTCGCCGTCGAACCAGGCGTTGAGCGCCGGCACCGCTTTCGCCGCGACGCAGATCGCGCGCACCAGACGCACGGTCATGTCGTTGCCGTGCGCCCAGGCGTGGATGTCGGCGTCGTCGGTGAGCGTGGTCGGCACCACTTTCGCGTGCGCGTCGGCCATCACCCGCGCCATGTTGCGGCGCACGCCCTTGAGCTGTTCCGGTTGGCCGCTGGCGGATACGCCCGGCGGCTGCGTGCGCATCGGTTTGCCGGTGGCGGACAGCTGCGTGCGCTGCTCAGCCGCATGTGTGGGAGCGACGCGAGTCGCGACAGACGCAGCAGTGGTGTTTGAAGTCGCGACTTGCGTCGCTCCCACAGGAGCAACGCCGGCCGCGCCAGGCTTTGCCGAACCGTCGGCCGCCGCGCGCTTCACGTCGTCCATCGTCGCCACGCCGTCGGCACCGGTGGCGCGCACGCGCGACAGATCGACGCCGAGCTTGCGTGCCATCGCGCGCACCGCGGGCATCGCCTTCACGCCGCCGACCGCGACCGCGGCCTCGCTGCGCACCGCATCCGACGACTGCATCGCGCCGACCACGGTGCCGGCGTCGTCGCGTTTCGCTTCGCCGTTCGTAGGAGCGGCTTCAGTCGCGATCTTGCCTGCCGATGGCGCGGGGCTCGGGGCTGAAGCCCCTCCTACAGAAGCTGACGGCGGTGCATGATGATGCCCCGTGTCCTGGCCTTCGGCGCGCTGCGGCATCGACGGGTCGACCTCGAATTCCGCGAGCATCGTACCGGTCACGACCACGTCGCCATCGCCGCCTGCGAGCTTCAGCACTTTGCCGGATACCGGCGACGGCACTTCCACTACGGCCTTCGCGGTTTCCATCGAGACCAGCGGCGCATCGAGCTTGATGATATCGCCCGGTTTCACGAACCACTCGACGATGGTCGCGTCCGGCAGGCCTTCGCCGAGGTCGGGGAGGATGAAGGTCTTGGTCTGGCTCATGGGGAATTCCTTTGATTCTGTTTCCGATGCCGTCTAACGATCATGCCGACGGTCGGGTGGAAAGTCGAAGCGCTTGCGCGATGTAGTCTTTCAGGTGTTTCGATTCGATATCGGCAAGCGTCTGCAGTTTTATGTGGCGACGGAATTTGCCGTTGCCTTCGAGCATGCCGTGCGTGTCCTCAAGTTCGGCGCCTTGGCCGAACTCCATCGTGACGTGCGCGGAATAAGCGAACACGCCGCAGAACTGTTCGGGCGCGGAAAACAGGATGCCGCCATACATGACGCGCTCGGATCCTTTCGGCGCCACCGCGCGGACCATGCTGCGGACGGACTGCACCAGCGCATGCAGATCGGGATGGGTAAGCTGCAGGTCGTGCAACAGTTGTTCGACCTTGGGGTCGCTCATGTGCGCTCCAGGTGTTCCGCCGGCACCCATCCGCAGCGCCCGTCCGCACGTTCGCACCACCACCAGCCGCCCAGTTCCTGCAGCGGCGTCACGTCGTCGCCGACATCCACGTCGAGTTCCTGCGCGGAGTAATCGCGCAGCGCTTCGGCACGTCCATCGTCGAGCGGCTTGAGCCAGTCGAACGGCGCCCAGCCGGCGTTGCCGTCCTGGGTGACGGCCCAGACGAAGGCCGGCCATTCTGTGTCGCGTTCGCCGAGCGTCACGAGTTCGCCCTGCGCAAACCGGATCGGGTTCGCGTACTGGGTGCGGTAGTCGCGGGCGATGCGGGCCTGCATCAGAGGGACCTGTCGGCAAGCGATGCGCGAAGAGCAAATCCCCCCGTCATCGCTGCGCGATGCCGACCCCCTTTTGCAAAGGGGGCAAAAAGCGCGGCGTCATTCCAGCTGCCTTTTTCGAGGAGCGCAAAAATCGCGCAGTCTTTCCAGCCCTCTTCTCCAAGGGGAGCAAAAAGTGTGGAGTCTTTCCAGCCCCCTTTTTCAAGATGTGCATAAAGTGCGGCGTCTTTGCAGCCCCTTTTGAAAAAGGGGGCGATCGCCTGCGCAGCAGGCGATGGGGGATTTGCGCTTGCGCCGATCGCCCGCATCGTCCGGCTCA
>JAYUUH010000581.1:0-2577 GCA_043754745.1 Lysobacter sp. | reverse complement strand
TCCGCGTGCGCCCGGTCGGCGTGCTGCGCATGAAGGACGAGGCCGGCAGCGACGAAAAACTGCTCGCGGTACCGGTGGACAAGGTGTTTTCGGGCTACAAGCACATCGCCGATATCGGCCAGGTGAGCGAACACTGGCTCGAGCGCATCGGCCACTTCTTCGAGCACTACAAGGATCTCGAAAAGGGCAAGTGGGTGAAGCTCGACGGCTGGGGCGACGCCGCCGAAGCCAAGCAGCTGATCCTGGAATCCATCATCCGCTACAACGAGACGCCGGAAGCGGAAAAGCCGAACTTCTGAGGCCCGGCGTTCACTCATCGATCCACCGGAAACCCGCGCACCGCGCGGGTTTTTCCGTTTTGGTCGCGGCCGGACCACCCGGCGCTTGACAGGGCGACACCCGCTGCGGATACAGGAAGCCTCAAGCCCGCCACGATCGCCAGCCGGGAGAACCATCGATGTTCCGTATCGAGATTTCATCACCGCCACCGAACAGGGCACGATGGAGGCCACGGTGCGCCGCGCCTGCGATGCCGCGGAGCGCGACCCGCTGGCGCAATTCATCTTCGTCGACCGCTATACGCGCTGGAACGGGTATGCCGGCGCGCTGGTCGCCAAGCTCTCGGGCAACATCGGCGAATCGCAGGATCTCTTTCTCGACGCCAACGAACCGGACCGGGCGCAGGCCTTGCGCGGCATGGACGTTGCCGGACACGTGCTGGACGCCACCGTCGACGAACATCTCGACAAAGGGCACCGGGTGCCGCATCGCACCCCAGGCCATGCGCAAGGCGCCGCCGATTACGCCGGAGTGCCGCTGCCGGAACGCAACGCACTGTCGGAACCGCCGGCGTGGCTGCAGGACGTCGTCGCGCGCACCTTCGTCTGCTACGGCAGCGTGCCGCACGACGCCGAAGCCCTGATCCGCTCGATCGGCACCCACATCGCCTCCGAATCCATGGCCGACCGCGAATACGCGATCATCGACCGCGTGTTCCGCGGCGAGCGCCATTTCGAGGGGTTCTACCAGTATCTTCGCGACCGCGACTTCCGGGTCGAGCTGGGCGGGAAACTGGTGCACGCCTACGCCTGGATCACGATCCACGCCACGTTCGAATCGCAGGGCGTGGAAGCCGAACATCTGGCCGAAGCGATGAAGGCGCTGGAACTGGCCGCACGCTTTCGCCCCGGGTCGCGCGAACGCATCCTCGAACTGGCGCGAGGGCTATCGCAGCTTCGCGGAGATCCAGCGCGATTTCTTCTTGCATGCCGAGCGGGAATGCGCCGCCGCGGCGGATGGGCGGCGACAGGCGGCCTGATACGAACCCGGGCGAATCCGGGCGGAACGCATCGCTGCATCGCTCAGGCGTATTCGCCCGCCGCCTTCGCATCCGCAGGCGCATCCGCGGGCGCCACCGCGACGCGGTGGATCATCACCATCATCACCTGGAACCACGGCATCTCGTTGCGCAGGGTCACGCCCTGCGCCAGCGGGCGCGCCGATGAGGCGAAGGCGTCGAACGCGGCGCGGAACGCCGCGCGCCCCCCGGCGGCGTCGCCGTGTTGCGCCCATAACCCTTTCCATCGCTGGATCAGGCGTTCGGAATGCTGCCGCAACATCGGCAACCGCGCATGCGGCAGGGCTTCGTCGAGCAGGAACGTCAGATGCTGGTTCAATTCCCACGGGCTCATCACTGCCGGCACGTTCACCGTTTCGCAGGCGAGGTCGGCCGGCGCCGACGGGTCGGAAGCGATGCGCTTCGGCATCCAGCCCTCGCGCAGCGCGTCGTGCGCGCGACCCTGCGCGACCTTGTCCCAGAACGCGCCACCGCCGACGGTGTCGCAGACCAGATGGATGCGCGACTGCACTGCGTCGTTGAGCACGCGGTGCTGGCGCCAAGTGTCGAAGATCCAGCATTCGCCGGCGGCCATGTTGATGGTGTGCCCGTCGCATTCGAACTGCACCGTGGGCTGGGTCACGATCGGCACGTGCACGCGCACGCGTTCGGTCCAGTAATAGCCCTGGTCGGCATGACGGGTCACTTCCGCCTGGCCTGCGAGCCGCATCAGCCGGGTGCGGCCGACGGTGGCGCCGAAACTGGCCAGCGTCTGCAGCAGATAGGGGCAGCGCTGGAGGTGTGGGGTGGGACGCATGACGCCGGAGAACGCCTCGTTGTCGGGATTGCCGTCCACCGCCAGCAGCGGCAGCATGGAATTGCCCGGGAAGCCCTGCGGATGCGGCTTCCAGACCGACTCGCCGAGGGCGTCGATTTCCTGGGCGAGCGCGTCCGCGTCGAACAGCAGCGGCAACTGGATGAAGGGCACCTGGAGTTTCAAGACTGGAACCTGCGCGACCGGTGTGTAGGCAGAATTGTAGGCCGTTGGGCCGGTCCGGGGTTTGATCGGGGTCGGGCCGTACGAAAAAACCCGGGGTCTGAAGGAAGAAGCGACAGCAACAGCAAATCCCGCCCGCCCCCTTTTTCAAAGGGGGGAACATCAACAGGATACTTGTAACGGCCGCTTCACCTGATCCCTGAATGCAAAGGCTTCGCCCCCTTTGAAAAAGGGGGCTACGGGG
>JAYUUH010000580.1:0-2577 GCA_043754745.1 Lysobacter sp. | reverse complement strand
GCACACTGTCGGTGAAATCCGGCGCGCGCACGATGTCGCTGTCGTTCAAGGAACTCGAACCCTACATCGGCGCACGCGGCAGCCGCGGCGGCCTGCTGTCGCGCGGCTGGCAGAAGGTCGACGCGCTCGCGGTGGAATGATGGATGCGGATTTCTGGCACCGGCGCTGGCAGGACAACCAGATCGGCTTCCATCAGGACCAGCCGACGCCGCTGATGCAGAAACACTGGCCGGCGGTCGGCGCTCCGCCCGGCGGCCGGGTGTTCGTGCCGCTGGCCGGCAAATCGCAGGACATGCTGTGGCTCGCAGCCCAAGGCCATCGCGTGCTCGGCGTGGAGCTGTCGCAGCTCGCCGTCGAGCAATTCTTCGCCGAGCACGGCTTGCAGCCTGATATCCACGAAACCCGGTACGGCCGACATTACCGCGCGGGCGGCACTCAAACAGGCGACATCGAACTGATCTGTGGCGATGCCTTCGCGCTGGACGCAGCCGCCCTTGCCGACTGCGCTGCGGTATTCGACCGCGCCGCGCTGATCGCGCTGCCTCCCGGACTGCGCCTGCGTTATGTCGACGAACTCCATGCACGTCTGCCCGCCGGAACCCGCGGGCTGCTGATCACGCTGGAGTATCCGCAGCACGAGAAGGAAGGGCCGCCGTTCTCGGTCAGCGAATCCGAAGTCCGCGAACGTTTCGGGCCACGCTGGGACGTGGACCTGCTGGAACGCCGCGACATCCTTGCGACCCAGCAGAATTTCATCGACGAAGGCGTGACCGCACTGGACACCTGCATATATCGGCTGCAGCGGCGCGCAGGCTGACCTGCGGTCCGATCGCGGCGCGGTGTGGGTTCATCGGGCCTGAAGGCCCTCCTACAGGAAATCGGATCGCCGGATCATGTAGGAGGGCCTTCAGGCCCGATCCCCCGCGACCGCAGCCGCGCCACGCAGACCGGTTAACATCGCCCGACCGCGATAGCCCGCAGGACGCCATGAGACCGGTTGCACCGCTTGCCCCCGTGGATCTTTCGCCGCCGCCCGCATGCGGCCTCTGCGGCGGCGCGCATCCGCCGCTGGTCGGCCGCAAGGAATTCTCGCGTTCCGGCAACGACCATTTCGCGGGCGAACGGCAGTTCGCGGACACCGGCATCCACATCCCGTATCACCGCTGCCGCGACTGCGGCGTGGTCTTCACCGCCGCGCTCGACGACTGGACGCCGCGACAATTCGTGCAGCACATCTACAACGACGACTATATTTTTTCCGATCCGCCGTTCGACAGCGAACGCCCGGCGCGCAACGCCGCGATCGTCGCCGGCATCTGGCATTACGAACAGGACAGCCGCAGCGTGCTCGACTACGGCGGCGGCAACGGTCGGTTGGCCGCGGAACTGCGCGCGCGCGGGTTCGACGCAGTGAGCCACGACGCCTTCTACGACCCGCAGCCGCTGCCCGACCGCCGTTTCGGCCTGGTCTGCAGTTTCGAGGTCATCGAACACGTGCCGCATCGCGACCAGGCGGACTGGGTAGCCGGCTTCGCGACAATGATGGCGCCGTCGGCGGTCGGGCTGCTGGGCACCGAACTGGCGACCGAACCCGTGGACATCGAACACTGGTATTTTTCGCCACGCAACGGCCACATCACCGTGCACACGGCGGACAGCCTGCAGCGGCTGCTCGCCCCGCACCGGCTGGAAGCCGTGACCATCGCCAACGGCCTGCATCTCGTGCGCCGCACCGGCACGGCGTAAGGCTTCCGCATCACCGATCGATCTTCCGAGCTGGCAATTCAAGCGAACAACCCAGGACTCCCCCCATGCTGAAGTGGCTCAAACGCATCTCGATCCTCGTGCTGGCGCTCATCGTCTTCGCTGCGGGCACCGGCTGGTGGTTGATGCGCGGCAGCGTGCCGACCCTCGATGGCGAACTCGCGCTCGATGGCCTGACCGCACCGGTGACCGTGCAGCGCGATGCGCTGGGCGTGGTGACCATCGATGCCGCCAACGAGGTCGACGCACTGCGCGCGCTCGGCTACGTGCATGCGCAGGAACGCTATTTCGAGATGGATCTGATGCGCCGCGTCTCCACGGGCGAACTGTCGGAGCTGTTCGGACCGATCGCGATCGAGAAGGACAAATCGCAGCGCGTGCATCGCATCCGCGCGCGGGTCGAAGCGGATCTCGCCGCGATGGCCGCGGACAAGCGCCCGCAGCTCGAAGCGTATACCGCAGGCGTCAACGCCGGCCTCGCCGCGCTGCGCGTGCGGCCATGGCCCTACCTGCTGCTGCGGCAGGAGCCCAAGCCCTGGGAACTCGGCGACGCCGCGCTGACCGGCTTCGCGATGTATTTCGATCTGCAGGACGCCGGCAATCAGCGCGAACTGGCGATGTGGAAGATCAAGCCGCACCTGCCGCCCGCACTTTATGACCTGCTCGCGCACGACGGCAGCCGTTGGGACGCGCCGCTGTACGGCGCCGCGCGCGGCGATGCGACGCTGCCGACCGCCGATCGGGTGGACCTGCGCAAACTCTCCGCACCGCCGGGCGAGCGACACGATGTGGCCGCCGACGACATCGTCCCCG
>JAYUUH010000579.1:0-2583 GCA_043754745.1 Lysobacter sp. | reverse complement strand
TGCGCACGCAACCGATCCAGCGGCTGTGGCTCACCACCGATGCGCACAGCCGCGCCTGCGGTTTCTATGAGCGCCGAGGCTGGCAGCGCGTCGGCATCACCGGGAATGGCGAAGTGCGTTTCGAGCGCGACAATCTGTCGTGATTGGCCTACGCCGCGAAGCGCGAATTCGATGCGCAGCTTTCAATCCGCAGCTTTCAATCCGCAGTAATCAGCGCCGCATGCCGCGCCTGCAGTTCCGCGAACACTTCGTCGGTGTCGGGGCGCACGCCGTGCCAGAGGAAGAAGCTCTCGGCCGCCTGTTCCACCAGCATGCCCAGGCCGTCGATGGCGTGGTGCGCGTGCGCGGCGCGCGCCCAGGCGAGGAACGGGATCGCGGCTTCGCCGTAGCTCAGGTCGACCGCGGCGGTGCGCGGGCCGACCAGCGACATCGGCAGTTTCGGCAGGCTGCCGTGGCGCGCCGCCGAGGTGGCGTTGACGATCAGTTCGAACTCGCCGAGGGTGCCGAGATCTTCGAGGTAGCGCGAATGCGCGCGGCCGGGCACGCCGAGCAGGTCCACCAGCGCATCGGCCTTCTGCGAATCGCGGTTGGCGATGAACAGTTCGCCGATGCCCGCATCGAGCAGCGCGGGCGCGACTCCGCGTGCGGCGCCGCCGGCGCCGAGCATCAGCGTGCGGCGACCGCGCAGGTCCAGGCCGTGGCGGTCGGTGAGGTCGCGCACCAGACCGGCGCCATCGGTGTTGTCGCCCAGCCAGCCTGTGCCGTGCTTGATCAGCGTGTTGACCGCGCCTGCGCGCTTGGCGCGCGCGCTGAGCAGGTTGCACAGTTCGGCCGCGCGCTGTTTGTGCGGCAGCGTAACGTTGGCGCCTTCGCCGCCGCTGCGCGCAAAAGACGATAGCGTGACGTCGAAATCGCCCGCCCTGGATTCGATTGCCACGTACTCGATCGCGATGCCGCTCTGGCGCGCGAAGGATTGATGGATTTTCGGCGACAGCGAGTGCAGTACGGGATGACCGAAGACGGCGTAGCGTTTCATGGCGTGAGTGTCCGCGTGTAAACGTTCTGGGTCTTGTGGTGGACGTACCCGATCTGCTGGTAGAACGGATGCAAATCCTCGCGGGTCAGGCTGGAGCGCACCAGCATGTCCGCGACGCCGCGTCGCTGCCGCGCCCAGGCCTCGACCGCGGCGACCAGGGTGCTGCCGGCGCCGGAGCGGCGCAGGCGGGGATCGACGACCAGCGCGATCAATTCCACGCGTTCGCCGAACTGCAGCAGGCTGCGATGCTCGGCGGCGACGAAGCCGGCGATGCCGTCGCCGGCTTCGGGCGAGGGATCGTCGAGCACGAAGAATGCGTGGGTGGAGCGCGTCAGCAAACGCTCGAAGCGTTGCGCGATCGGCGCCGGGTCGAGCTCCGGATCCAGCTGCAGCGTGAGTTGTGCGATGTGCGCGGCATCCGTGGGGCGGGCGCCGCGCACGGTGAAGGTCAGTGCCGAGGTGGTGTTCATTGCGCTTCCCGCAGCCAACGCGCGGCATCGAGCGCGAAATAGGTCAGCACGCCATCGGCGCCCGCGCGCTTGAACGCGACCAGCGCTTCGAGCGCGCAGGCGCGTTCGTCCAGCCAGCCGTTCTGCGCGGCGGCTTTGAGCATCGCGTATTCGCCGCTGACCTGGTATGCGAAGGTCGGCGCGCCGAATGCGTCCTTCACGCGGCGCACGATGTCGAGATACGGCATGCCGGGCTTGACCATGATCATGTCCGCGCCTTCGTCGAGATCCTGCGCCACTTCGCGCAGCGCTTCGTCGGAATTCGCCGGGTCCATCTGGTAACTGTATTTATTGCCCTTGCCGAGCGCGCCGGCCGAGCCCACCGCATCGCGGAACGGGCCGTAGAAGCTGCTGGCGTATTTCGCGGCATAGGACAGGATGCGGGTGTGGATGTGGCCGCCGACTTCCAGCGCCTCGCGGATCGCGCCGATGCGGCCGTCCATCATGTCGCTGGGCGCGACCACGTCGGCGCCGGCGCGCGCATGCGACAGCGCCTGCTGCACCAGCGCTTCGACGGTGTCGTCGTTGACCACGTAGCCGCTGTCGTCGATCAGCCCGTCCTGGCCGTGCGTGGTGTAGGGATCGAGCGCGACATCGGTGATGACGCCCAGTTCCGGAAACCGCTGCTTGAGCGCGCGCACCGCGCGCTGCATCAGGCCGTCGTCGTCCCAGGCGGCGGCGCCATCGAGTGATTTGGCTTCCGGCGCGGTCACCGCGAACAGCGCCAGCGCCGGTACGCGCAGTTCGCTGGCGTCTTCGGCGACTTTCAGCAATTCGTCGATCGAGAGGCGCTCGATGCCCGGCATCGATGCGATCGGCGTGCGGCCGTCGAGTTCGTGGACGAACACCGGGTAGATCAGGTCGTCGGCGGTGAGGACGTGTTCTCGCATCAATCGACGCGAGAATTCGCTGCGGCGCATCCGGCGGAGGCGGGTCATGGGGAAGTTCATGGCGGAATGATACGCCGCGTTCACAGCTTTCGTAGGAGGGGCTTCAGCCCCGAGCGACTGCAGCGATGTGCGGCTCTGAGCAGAGCTC